>CAIYQA010000063.1 GCA_903928175.1 uncultured Spartobacteria bacterium
CGAGCCGGTGGCTAGGGTTGTCAAATGGGCGGTCAGAGCCGCTGCGGCTTCCTGACGGGGGTTTTCGGAACCTTCCATCAGCGAGGTCCGATTATGATACACGGCCCGGAGCACCACGAAGACGAGCGTCAGCGGAAGGCCGGGGGTTGCCTGCTTGGCCATGCGCTCCTGCGAATGGAGGTTGCCCCTGCCATCCCGAAAGGCCGCGGTGCCTTCCAAAACGAACGGCCCAGCGAGTTTCTCCAACCCCCTTAAGGCTTGGTCCAAGGTCGGATGCCACGTCCGGGCCCGACCCTCTTCGGTTTGGTAGGCCAATTCCCCGTTTGCCGCAAACACAATCAGCTCATCCCCTTTAGGCAACTCCATACCCCACGTGGTGAAATCATTAAAACGGTTAGCGCAGTTCCGAATCACCAAAATGCCGTCCTGGATCCTCAGCAGGCCGGGGCGGAGTTCAGGCGGGAACTCCGCAAAGGCGGGGAAGGCATCCGCCTTGGCCGCGGGGGGAAGCCCCTGGTGAGCCAAAATATAGGCTTGCCGCCATAGCCGGGTGGCAAAACTCCAGCATCCCATCCGCTCCGCATAGAGTGCCATTCCGACCAGATGTTGCGATTTGAGCCGGTGGCCGTATTTCTCCAGATAGGCGACGGCGCCGGCCGTTCCCTTAAGGTGCCAGCGGTTCGGCACCACCCGATAACGCCACCGTCGCTGAAATCCCAGCACCGGGCTTTGGAACCCCAAGGTCTGATGGTGCTGGGAAAAGACCGCCAACTCTGCAGAAGTAGGTGCCTGATAACTCATGGATTCAGATACTGGCGTTGGCATACCAGTTCGGAACCGGGTTAGAAAGGCGAATCTGCGCGCGGTTCCAAGGTGCCGCGGCATCACTACTGCGAACTTGAGGGGGCAGCCGTATCTTGCCCGGTTTAAACACCGCGTCCTATACTGCGTGCCGAGGGTGTGGGTCTGTCAGTGCTGCTGCATCAACTGCGTCACTGTTTGGATCACGACGCAGATGACGGAGTTGACGACATCGGTATGGGACATCGCCCAGGAAAACAGGACGAACCCGATCACATACCCCCACAGCTTGCGGATGGCATGCAACGCCATGACGAAGGCCACAGCGATAAATAATCCGGGGGGCACACCCGGAGTCATGTTCATTAACCCTTCGACTGGGATATCTATGCTCATACATAGAATAAGATACGGAAAACGCAGAAATTATTTTTCGAAATCTGAAGCTGAGTAATTTACGTGCGGATTCCCCGCCCGATTCCGCCCCGGACACGGCCAGGGTGCATTTCTGGCGAGCGTCGACGACGGTGTGAAGGAACCGACCTCCCGCAAAAGTCGGAACCGGTCGTGTATCTCCTGTTATGAAAACACGCACCGAACAACTCGAATTCATCCGAATGAACGTAAACGCGCTCTCCTACTGCGCCTGGCAGGGCTACCAAGCCAAGGGCCGCGGCGTGGTTTACGTGCTCGTGGACGATCACAACGAGACCACG
>CAIYQA010000064.1 GCA_903928175.1 uncultured Spartobacteria bacterium
GAGCAGGGGACTCATAATCCGAAATGGTGCGTTTTTCACCAGTCACCAATCTTGCTCTTCTTCCACTAAATAGCTGCGTTCTAGCTGATTACGCAAGCGCTCAATTTTTCAGGAACACCTGAACTTAGCCCCCATTTTCACCAAAAGGTAGCAAAAAGGTAGCAAGAGGTAGCAACAAAAATAATCCTCTGCTCTGACTCACTCCTTCTCTGTAAAAGGTAATTTTCACCCCAGAACGAGCACCCCGCCTCGATTTGTGAAAATCGGTATTAGAGCATAGTGGTAGGAATCCCTTTCCCTCTTGTGACTTCCCTCCCTCTCGGGACTCCCCCTTGAGCAACTTCGGCTCATGGATTGGATAGCGGAATATTGCTCCGAGCAAGCGATCCTCCGCCGCACGCGCCTCAAAGAGAAGTTCAGCCCGACCTCTACACCATTGACCTGCACCGATGAAAACGCTTCAATGAAGACTTGAGTATTGAAGTTTTTGATCGCACCCGCCGCATTTTTCGATCTCCGCTTATAATTTGGAACTCTTGAAAATCGCTGTATGAGCTACTATCCCCCGGGCTTTGATAGCAACAGGGCCGTTGAACTCGGCAAACTTGTCGACGCTGCCTACGCTCAATTTAACCACCGGAATGATTCCACATTTTGCTGGCAACCCGATGGCTATCAGATTCTTTCATGCCTGAGTGTTGTCGAAAAGGGAGTCTCATTACCATTTGGTTACGCGGCAGCCAAGGGAGCAGACGGATTCATTGTTATTCGCGGGACTCAGCAGCCGCTAGAGTGGCTTGATGATGCGGCGATTATCCCGATTCCGTTTCGAGCAGGGTGGGGAAAAACGACCCAAGGCTTCGAACGAATTTACAACCAGTTGTCCTCGGAAATTCTGAACGCAGTTAAAATCCTTCAGACGCGAGTAGACTTCCAAAATCTCTACATCGCCGGGCATAGTCTTGGTGCTGCGTTGGCGCATCTCGCTGCTGCCGACATTTTCATCAGCACACAACTCACGGCTACCTCCTACACATTCTCTGGGCCTCGGACTGGCGACCCGGCTTTTGCTAGTGCTTTTGACGCTGCCAACCTTGTGACGTGGCGAGTGTTTAATACAGAGGACGTCGTATCAACTCTTCCTTTGGCCGCTCCGGATTTTGAACCACAGACACATGGACTGAACGACAGCGTTATAGAAATGGCGTTCAAGCTTCTGCTGAGGACCGGAGCTGATGGACTATTTACTCATTTACAAACCCCAATTCCACTGACTTTCAATCGCGGAAACCTCGCGGACAACCACAATCTCACTAATCTTTACACGGCCCTTTAACTCCCCAAGCTATGTCAAAAAAAATCGTGATCTGCGCAGACGGAACCTGGAATACTGACACGGAAACCGACAAGGGAACGTCCTGCCCTACAAACGTCACAAAAATTGCCAGGGCAATACAACCGGAAGATTCCGCAAAAATTCCCCAAATTATCTACTACCATTCGGGCGTGGGAACCAACTGGGGGCAAAAATTTCTAGGGGGCACCTTTGGGGCCGGCTTATTCGATAATGTGGTAGATTGTTACCGATTCATCGTGAACAACTACATCGAGGGAGATTCGCTTTTCTTTTTCGGCTTTAGCCGTGGGGCATTCACCGTTCGCAGTCTGGCCGGTTTGATCCGGAATTCTGGAATTCTTCAACCGGGTCACGAGCAATTCGAGGCTGAGGCTGTGGCACTTTACCGAGATCGGTCAGATTCAGCCTCTCCAAACTCTCAAAAGGCTCAGGACTTTCGGACACAGCACTCCTTCGATTCCGAAATCCATTTTATTGGGGTATGGGATACCGTCGGTGCGTTAGGCGTCCCTGATGTCAGCGCGAAGGGTTACGAATTCCATGACGTTTCGCTAAGTAAAAAGGTGCATTATGCATACCATGCGCTCTCGATTCATGAGCACAGGGCGCCGTTTTTGCCAACTCTGTGGACCAAGCAAGCTGACGCACCGGACACTCAGGTCTTGGAACAGACTTGGTTTGCAGGTGCTCATTCTGATGTGGGTGGAGGGTATGCGGAATCGGGCCTATCTGATGTCGCTCTAAAGTGGATGATCGAGAAAGCCGAAGATGCCGGGTTGCTCATTGACAAGGCGCATATTCCAACTTTTAGCCCTGACCCGCTGGCAGATGGGCATGATTCGTGCGGAGTTGTATACAATATCTTGAACTTTTTAGAAGGACACCCTGACGGTGCCTACCGGATTTATGGCCAAAAACTCCCGGATAGCCACGAAAGTATCGCTGCGAGCGTAGGGGAACGTTTTGTTAATAAACCGGGTGAGCACTGGCCTCCAACATTCTTGGCGGCGCTGAATCTATAAGGCTTCAAAAAGAACAAATAGCTCTCCATTACGGCATAAGAAGTTCGATTAGGTTGCGAGTTTGAAACTTGGGGTAAAGATGCGCGCGGACGCACGCTGCCCCTCAGTATTCAAAAAAACCACTCGATAAGAAGCATTTTGGAATCAGGATGATACAAGATGCTCAAATATAAGAGCCCTGTTCCCGTTTTATGCAGCCTGACTGCAGAGACAGCGGAACATCATCCAAGAGCCTGGAACGCCTCGATGGCTTTATGCACCGAGGAAAAGAAGTTCTCTTGGCCGAGGTCGTGCGTGACTCCGATGCGTTTGAGAATATCACGCAGCGGACGATTGGCGCGGGCAATTTTCAAAATAACCCCGCGGGCGTGAAGTTCTTCCATGAGGTTTTGGAGCAATTCAGTGGCAGTCACGTCAATATCCGTGATGGCCTGGGCATCGATCAAGAACCAGCGAACCGGGGTCGGGCTATTGGCGACAAGTTGCCGGACGCGCTCAACGAAGTGCCCGGCGTTGGAGAAAAGCAATGGAGCGTAGAACCGGTAAGCGATCAGGCCCGGCACTGTTTGTCCGGCGGGATTCTCTCCAATGTCGTGGTATCCATGGCCCGGAATCGCCTGCAAAACGGCATCCATGGGACGGGAGATGCGGTTGATGAGCCCAATCAAAGAGATGGTAACGCCAAAGAGAATTCCAGGGATGACACCGGCCACAAGCACGCCGACGGTGGTTGTCGCCGCCAAGAGGCTAGACCGCGGATAGAACCGGTAGATGCGCAGCATTACGTCGAATTCGACCAAGCCGAATCCGGCGTAGATCAAAATCACTGCCAAGGCGACTTTTGGCAGCGTGGCTATCGTTGGCGTGAGAAACAGGATGAACAGGGCTAGGGCACCCGCAGCGACAAAGCTCACCAATTGGGTTTTGCCGCCCGAGGCGTCATTGACGGTGGTCCGAGCCTGGCTTCCGGTTACGGAGAACCCTTGGAACAGGCCGGTGATCACGTCAGACCAACCGAGGGCTACTAATTCCTGAGTGGCGTTCACTTCGTAGTGATTTTTTTCGCCAAACGCGCGTGCCAGCAAAATGCACTCCGTATAAGTCAACAAGGCGATACCGAGGGCCGCAGGCAGCAAACTTTGAATGTCCCTCATCGTCACTTCGGGAAAAGAAAAAGCTGGCAGTCCTCCATGGAAAGAACCAACCACGGCCACTCCCTGCGTTTCAAGGTTCAACGCCCAAGACACACCAGTTGCGACCACGCAAACTACCAACGCACTCGGCGCTTTGGGGGCGAACCTCCGAAGCAGCATGAGACAGCACAGGAGCAAGCCACCGAGTAAAAGCGTGGGGAGGTTCGTGAGCGAGAGCTTCCCCGCCAATTCAGAAAGCAGCGGGAAGAACTCTGTGCGATGGAGTTGAATGCCAAAGAGTGTGCTCAATTGAGATCCCATCAGCGTGAGCGCCGCGCCGGTCATGTAGCCCACCAGAACGGGTTTGGAGAGAAAATCCGCAACAGCTCCGAATTTGGCGCCTGCGCCGAGAAGCAAGAGCAAGCCGCTCAATAGGGCAACAATCGCCGCGAAAGCGACGGCACGGCTGGCATCGCCCATCGCTAAAGGGGCGACAGCACTGGCAATCAGCAAGGTGGTGGCGATATCGGGACCGACGATCACTTGGCGCGAACTGCCAAACAAAGGATAGACGATCAGGGGAACCAGCGCTGCATAGAGGCCGTATTCCGGCGGGATGCCGATCAAACCGGCGTAGGCGATCACGGAAGGGATCATCACGACAGTCACACTCAAACCAGCAAGGAGGTCGGAAAGCAGCCATTTGCGCTGGTAGCCCCGGAAGAGTGCCAACCCCGGGAACAAACGCGTCAAAACGCCATTGGAGGGGGATGCGTTGTTCATAGTTTGAAAAATACCATTATCCTACGCGGGTTGCCGCGTCTTGATCTTCCCCGCCTTAATGGCTTTCATGAAGAGCTTATAGTCGCTCGTTACTTGGTCGGCATAGGCCGCGGCGAACGACGTGATAGACTTGTCGAGCTTGTTGGAATTGCCGCAGTAGGCGGCGAGCGCGATGGCATCGCCTGTTCGTGCGTGCGCTTTTGCCAGAGCCTCTCCGCAGACGCTGGCGTATTCCGCCAGAACGTCTCCCTCCAAGTCGTCCGGATCGAGTGATGCCTTGTGATCGGCCAGTTGCCGCACAAGATAATGGGCACCATCAATCGTTGTCCAACCAAGGAATGGATCGCTCGCTGTCTGTATCCGCTGCTGCCCTTGCGCCACCCGCTTTCCCTGGTGTTCGCCCGCGACGGTTGTCAGAATGTAGAGAGCATAACAGGACGGGAGTTCCTCCTTGATTTGAAGAAACATTGGGTCATGCGGCCCCGTTCCGAAGAGAAGCACCACGTAATCGCGCGTCCCGACGCTGCCCGTGCCGACGATCTTAAATGCGACATCGTGCGGATGATAAGCATCGAATACCAGTTGCCTTCCGGCTCCGAGGGTCTCGCGATAAGCGCCGAGCGAATCCAAAATTTTCTTCCTGACTTTCGCGGGGACGTGCTCCAGCACCGGTGGCTTTCCGTGGAAAACCGGCCATGATTCGCCGTTTGATTCGGTCAGTTTCTTCAGCGTCATCTCCGGGGTGAGGCGTTCGGCCTTGTGCAGGAGTTGCTTCACCACACCTTTGGACGACTCGCGTCGAATCTCGAACTTTGCCAGATCGATTACCGGCAAACGCGCGAACAGGTAAAGCGACTTACGATAGCAGGCGGTGAGTGTCTTCACTGCGTCGCAACAGACCGAATCCGAATTGTCCGCTTCGCGTCCGGCAAGAACAACGCTAACAGCCAGCCGTTTGAGATCCCATTCCCACGGACCTCGAACGGTTTCATCGAAGTCGTTGATGTCGAAGACCAAGTGGCCGTCGGGCGCGGCGAAGGCTCCCAGATTGCGCACATGAGCGTCCCCACACAGTTGCACATGAAGACCGGTGACGGGCAATGCCGCCAAGTCCGCGGCCATGAGCGGAGCCGTCCCCCGAAAGAACGCAAAGGGCGAGACCGCCATCCTCCCCATCTTGACGGGAATAAGTTTCGTCAAACGTCCCTTGTTAAATTCACCGAGAATAGCAGCGATATCGGATCGGCTGCGGAGGCCGGGCCATACGCCTTGATCAACGCGGCTCAAGCGTTCCCGGAGCATCACTCCATTTTCATGCCGCTCCTTAGGGGACAGCCAGCGAGGTTGCGCCGAAGGAGGAAATCGAGAGGCCATACCGGATGTAAATACGGCTTTGCGCGATGTTATTCCAGAAAAAGCATGTCCTGCATGGGCAAGACAGGGATTTACTGACCTGAAACGTACTTTGACTGAGCCCATGCAACCGCTACATTCCGGCTTGTCCATGAATTTCACGTTTCCTCGAATCAAGGCTTTGCCGCGTGTATTTGTGATCCCGCTTACCTTTGTGATACTGGTTGCCGTTGGGCTGGCCGACTACTTGACCGGTTATGAGATTTCATTTTCGGCCTTTTACCTGGTTGCGATCTCCGTGGCTCTCTGGCTTGTGGGCAGAAGCTTTGCCATCCTTATTTCGGCTTTGAGCATCGCCAGTTGGATCTTGGGCGATTTAGCAGCCGGAGCACGTTATTCCAGCTCGTTCATCCTTGTTTGGAACGCGGTGATCACCATGTCCTTTTATCTGATCGTGGTGGGGCTGCTTTCGTGGCTCAAGTCTTCTCAGGAAAACCTGGAAAAGCGGGTGGCGGAAAGAACGGCGGCGCTAAGGGATGAAATGTCCGAACGTAAGCGGCTCGAAAAGGAGATCCTCGCGGTTAGCGAACGCGAACAACGCCGGATTGGGTGCGACCTGCACGACAACTTGTGCCAGCATCTCACGGGGACCGCAATCGCCGCCTTGATCGTGGAGCAGGACTTGGATGGGATGGGCCTAGGAAAGCCCGCTGGCGATATCAAACGGGTTGTCAATTTGGTCGAAGAGGGCATCTCGCTTGCACGTGAAATCGCCCGTGGGCTGTCCCCCGTGCAGTTGGAACCCCAAGGGCTAATGAATGCCTTCGAGGAATTGGCGGCAACAACGCGAAACCGGCTTAAAGTCGAGTGCCGTTTTGAACGCAGCGGCCCGGCGTTGGTCGACGACGCGGCGACCGCGAATCATCTGTATCGCATCGCTCAGGAGGCGATCAGCAACGCAGTTCGCCATGGGCAGTCTAAACATATTACCATCAGGTTTTCGGCCACGGACGATCACATCGTCCTCGCCATCAAGGACGATGGGCGTGGATTGCCTTCCCGCCTCCCTGAGGGTAGAGGTATGGGCCTGCGCATTATGAAACACCGAGCCTCCATGATTGATGCCGGCCTCTCGGTAGCTCTCGCCCCGCTGGGCGGCACGGTCGTGACCTGCTCGTTAGCAAACAAAAATCACGCAACCAGTTCGGCTCAAGATGTCTGATACCACCGACAAGCGCAGAATCTTTCTGGTCGACGACCACCCGCTGGTTTGTGAGGGGCTGACAATCTTGATCAACCGCCAAAACGACATGGTCGTTTGCGGCGAGGCAAGCAGCGCGCCCGAGGCGTTGCAGGCGATTGAGGCCGCCAAACCCGACGCGGCCCTTGTGGACCTAACGTTGGCAAGCGGCTCCGGCTTGGAGTTGATCAAGGATTTAAGGGTGTGCTGTCCCCAGACCGCGCTGGTGGTTTTGTCGATGCATGATGAGTCAACCTATGCGGAGCGCGCCCTGCGTGCCGGTGCGCGCGGATACGTCATGAAACGTGAGGCGACAAAGAAAGTGATCGCCGCCCTTCAGTGTGTCCTTGCTGGAAAACTCTTCGTAAGCGACGAATTTGCTAGGGCGATGACCGAAAAGGCTGTCGATTTCCAGGCGCCACGTACTGGCTCGATCGTTGAAAATCTGAGCGACCGCGAATTGCAGATTTTCGAGATGCTCGGCGAAGGGGTGGAGACGCGGGAAATTGCTGAGTCGCTAAACATCGCAATGAAAACCGTGCAGACCTATTGTGCGCGCATGAAGGAAAAGTTCAATGTCGACAGCTTGAACGAGTTGATACGGGAAGCGGTACGCTGGGTGGAGACCGAGAGGCCGCGATAGCAAACGCTGGGGTTGGCCGATTTCCCCGATATTTAGTTGAAGTGAGGAGCGTGTAAGGCCGCGCCTTACATCACGATTGGCGATCCACCGGACATACAGGGAGAAAAGCTCGGGATAAGATCACCGCATATCGAGTCGATCCTCCCAATGTCTTATCCGCTGAGTCCCCTTAAATCACTTTGGCCACGCCGGTGGCTTTGCTTTTTCGTCGCCACATTGTCGGCAACATGCTTTTCGTTTGGTCGAGAACCGGAACCCAGTTTGGTCAAAGGGGCTTACTGTGCAACCGACGCATTGCCAAAGACATTGAGCCTCGCGGAGGCAAGGCGAATCGCCTTTCTTCGCAACTGGGACCTCCTTGCCGCGCAGGCGAACGTCGATCAAGCCGTCGCGCAACACATGGTAAGCCGCGAGTTTCCCAATCCGACGCTCTCGTTTTCGAGTGGCAAGATTAGCACGGATTCCGCTCCGAACAGCACGCCGCTTGGCAACAAACTCTGGGATCGCAACTACGACTCCGTTTTCGCCGTCAACCAGCTCTATGAAATAGGCGGCAAACGGACGTTAAGGCAAAAGTCGGCGGCGCACGGACTCAAAGCAGCGGAAGCCAGCTTCAAAGACGCTAGGCGGACCTTGGATCTGGGGGTGAGCAAAGCGTACGTGGCGGTGCTTTTGGCGGAGGCTAACGTCGCGATTCTGCACGAATCGGCCGAATCCCTGCGGCGCGAGGCAAAAATCGCCGCGGCCCGGCTCAACGCCGGAGATATTTCAAGGTCGGACAAGACCCAAATCGACATCGCCGCAGACCAACTCGATCTCAACGCGGAAGCGGCGACAAGCACCGCCAAGACTGCTCGGATTGCGTTGGAGGTTCTTCTGGGGGTCAAGTCACCCAAAGGCGATTGGAAGCCCTCGGATAAATTGGAAGCCCTCGCGACCGGTAATTCCTTTGGCCATAGGCCATCGGTCGAGTCCCGCCCCGACATACTCGCCGCCGAAGAGAGTCTTCGCAAAGCCGGGGATGATCTCGGATTGCAAAAGGCGATGCGGATTCCCGATCCGACCTTTCTGCTGCAATACGAGCACAACCCGCCCGACATGCCCAATACGATAGGCATTGGCGTCTCGTTGCCGTTGCCTTTGTGGAACTTCAATCGCGGGAACATCAAAGCAGCCATCGCGGCACAAGAACTGGCCGCAGATCAACTTGGCAAAATCAAGATGCAGGCAGCCTCGGACATAATCAGCGCAAAGGTGGCCTTGGAAGAAGCCGCAGCGCGCTGGCACCGATACAAAGAAAGCATCGCTCCCAAATCGGCTAACGTCGTGAAGATGGTCCAATACGCCTACCAAAAGGGCGGCGCAACGCTCGTCGATCTTCTTCAGGCCCAACGCACCGATAACGACATCCGTGTGGGCACCGCACAGGCAATGGCCGACGCAGCGAGCGCCGCGGTAACCCTGGCCAGCGCACTCAATATTAGAAACGACTGAGAAACTATTCCAAATGAAACGAGCATCTAGTTCAGGTTCAACAACCATGTGGAGCCGCTTCGTGGCGCCACCTCTGTTCTGCTTCTTCTCATTGGTATTGTTCGGCTGCCATTCCGCGAAGGAACCCCCGGAAAACACAGCCGCACCGAAGGTGGATGGCGACAAAATCACCATAGCCGCCGATTCCCCACAGAAGAGTGCCCTTGCGATCGAAGTCGCACAGCCAGTGAAAAAATCGGTGATTCGGGTCACTGGCCGACTTGCATGGTATGAAGATGCCACGGTGCGCATTTTTGCATCGGTTGCGGGGCGCGTGGACAAGATTTGCGCACAAATCGGGCAGAAGGCAGCGGTCGACGATACGCTGGCGACCATCGCATCGCCTGACTTTGGCCAAGCACAAGCGGATGCCAGTCGGGCTTTGGCCGATGTGAAGCTGTCGGAGCGTACCCTCATCCGGCTCCGGGATTTGTTCGCTCACGGGGCGGCAGCGCAGAAGGATGTTGAGGCAGCCGAAGATGACTTTTCGGCCAAGCGCTCCGAAAATGAACGCGCCCAAGCTCGTCTACGGCTCTACGGGGCCACGGCGGGCAGTGTCGATGGCCTCTATTCATTGAAATCGCCGGTGGGCGGCACGGTCGTTGACATGACGATCAACCCCGGACAGGAAGTCCGCCCCGACCAGATGCTCGCAAATGCGCCGAACCTGTTTGCACCGCTCTTCATTGTGAGTGATCCGAAGCGTCTTGCGGTCCAACTCGATGTGACGGAACTCGAAGTCGGCTCATTAAAGGTCGGTCAGCCTCTCCACGTGCGATCACGAGCGTTTCCAGACAAGGTGTTTAATGGCCGCTTAGAACTCATTAGCGATTCTCTCGACCCACAAACCCGGATGGTGAAAGTGCGGGGAATTGTTGATAACAGTGAGGGGCTGCTCAAAGCCGAGATGTATGTGTCCGTCGAAGTTGAGGACGGCGGGTCACGTGCCGGTGATCAATCCGCACCCGTAGAGATTCCGGTGAACGCGGTGTTTTCAAAGGATAACCAACACTTTGTCTTTATCGAAAAGTCACCGGGCGAATACCAACGCCGAGCTGTCGAAGTTGGCAAGGAGCATGATGGGAGGATGAGCATCGCCGACGGCTTGACCGCCGGTGAACGGATAGTTTCCGAAGGCTGCCTCCTGCTGCAATCCATGACCGAAGCCGCGAAGGAATAAATGGGCACTCTAACTTCATTCGCGTTGCGCCACCGCGCGATTGTCCTCGCGTTGCTGGTTGTCTTTATCTTCGCGGGCGTGTCGAGCTTCCAGCGCCTGCCGATTGAGGCGTATCCCGATGTGACGAACATCCAGGTGCAGATCATCACCCTCTTCCCCGGCCACGCGGCGGAAGAAGTGGAACGGTTGGTCACTATCCCGATTGAAAACCAGATGAACGGGATTCCGAAACGCGCCTCGATGCGCTCGATTTCCTTGTTCGGGCTTTCACAAGTGACGATTGTTTTTCAAGACGACGCCAATACCAACGAAGTACGCAATCAGGCGTTCCAACAACTCGCGGCGGTGCAGCTCCCTACAGGCGCTCAGGCCAGCCTTTCACCGGATTCAACCCCAGTCGGTGAGATCTATCGTTATACGCTCAAAGCGCCGACCGGCTTTCCTGCGGTCGATCTGAAGGCAATCGAGGATTGGGTTGTGGAGCGCCAAATGCGCACCGTCCCGGGAGTGGTGGATGTGGTTGGATTTGGCGGGCCGACCAAACAATACCAAGTGCTGATTGACCCCGCGAAGCTCAAGTCTTACGGCCTTACGCTGAAGCAGGTTTTGGACTCCCTCTCCAACGGAAACCGAAATGCAGGCGGTTCCTATATCGAGCACGGACCGGAAATGTATATCGTCCGCGGCCTTGGGCTCGTGAGCAGCACCAGCGACATCGCTTCCATTGCTGTGGATACACGAAACGGCACTCCGGTCAAAATAAGCGACTTGGGGCGGGTTGAAATCGGCCATCAACTGCGCCTCGGTCGCGTGGGCAAGCTGATGCCGGGACAGCCTGATGAGGATGATGTCGTGCAGGGCATCGTCATTTTGCGAAAAGGTGAGAACGCGGGCGAGGTGCTCAAGAGCATCCGCGCGAAGGTCGAGGAGATCAACAAGGACAAGCTGCCGCCGGGCGTGCAACTCGTGACTTATTACGACCGCACTAACTTGATTGATCGCACGCTCCACACGGTGCTTCACAATATGGGCGAAGGCATCGCGCTCGTTCTGCTGGTGTTGATTTTGTTCCTAGGACTCGGCAACTATCGGTCTGCCCTTGTCGTGGCCACAGTCGTCCCCCTTTCGCTGCTGGGCGCATTTTTGCTGCTTGATCTACGCGGTATCCCGGCAAATCTGATTTCGATGGGGGCGATTGACTTTGGGATCATCGTCGACTCCGCCGTCGTCGTTATTGAAAATCTGATCCAACTGCTAGAGAGGCGCCGTGATAGCTTTCGCAATCTGCCAGCGGCAGTCGTGGAAGCCGTCTCGCAGATGGGCCGCCCTATTCTGTTCTCAAAGGCCATCCTGCTAACCGCGTTCATTCCTCTTTATACGCTTCAGCGTGTGGAAGGGAAAATCTTCAGGCCAATGGCGCTAACGCTCACGTTTGCGCTGATCGTTGGCACCATTCTAGCCCTGACCGTGGTTCCTGTGTTGGCAAGTTTCGCTGTCAAGATGAAGACGGGCGAAGCCGAGAAGGGATCGATGATCGTCCGCCTGCTGCTGCGCCTATATCGACCGGCTCTGGAATGGACAATCAAAGCACGTTACGCGGTGCTGGGCATCGCTGTCGCAAGCCTGGTTTGCACCGGCGTCACATTGCATTTCATCGGCTCAGAGTTCCTGCCGAAACTTGATGAAGGGTCGCTTTGGGTGCGTGCTTTCATGCCGGAGACAATCTCTCCCACCGAAGCCGACCGCCTTGTGCAAAAAACGAGGGCGATTCTGGCGTCGTTTCCAGAGTGCAAGATCGTGGTCAGCCAGTTGGGACGCCCCGATGATGGCACCGATATAAACGGGTTCGACATCGCCGAATACAGCGTGGAACTAAAACCGCGCTCGGAATGGACAACCGCGACAAATCGGGAAGATCTTTGCGAGGCAATGAAGCGCAAACTCGCCCAGATTCCAGGAGTACAGTTCCAGTTCAGCCAGTATATCGAGGACAACGTCAATGAAGCGGTGTCCGGCATTAAGAGCGAGTTGAGCGTCAAGATTTTCGGGGAAGACCCGAACAAACTGCAAGCCTTGGCAAACAAAACGGTAGAGGTAATCAAGGGAATCCCAGGTGCAACCGACGTTGGCACAGACGAACTGGTAGGCCAACCGCAGGTGCAAATTGCCATTGATCGCGCCGCCATCGCTAGGGCCGGGCTCTCGGTGTCCGATGTCCAATCGGTCATCGAAACCGCACTCGGCGGCGCTGTTGCCACCCAAGTGTTGGAGGGTGAACGCAACTTTGACCTCGTTGTGAAGATGATGCCCGAAACGGTTGCCGATCTTGATTCAATCCGGCGCATCCCGGTCTTCGGTTCAAACGGCGAGCGATTGACCCTCGCGGCGTTGACGTCCGTTGAAGTGCATCCCGGCTTTTCTCGGATCGAGCGTGAGGAAAACTCGCGGTTCGCCGCCGTGAAAATCTCGGTGCGCGGGCGCGACCTCGGCTCGCTGGTTGCCGAAGCACAGAATAAAGTCGCGCAGGCCGTGAAGCTGCCAATCGGTTACACGATGGAATGGACGGGTTCGTTTGAAAATCAACAGCGGGCCGTGCGGCGGTTGGAGGTCATCGTTCCTGTCACGATTCTTGCTATCTTTTTCCTCCTGTTTACCGCATTCGACTCCGGGAAGCTGGCTTTCCTGATTCTTCTAAACATTCCATTCGCAGCCGTGGGCGGAGTGCTGGCTTTGCCGGTGGCTGGCCTGAGTCTCTCAGTATCCGCGCTGGTTGGCTTCATCGCCCTCTTCGGCGTGTCAGTTCAAAATGGCGTATTGCTCGTTGAGCGAATCCGGGTTCTACGGAATCGAGGCGTGGCGATGGCGGAGGCAATCCGCGAAGGGGCCATCTCGCGGATGCGCCCCGTGGTGATGACCGCCACCATGGCCGCGCTTGGACTCCTGCCCGCCGCCCTCTCACACGAGGTTGGTGCGGAAACATCCCGGCCATTCGCAACCGTAATTATCGGTGGATTGGTAACGGCGACGCTCCTGACTCTTTTTATCCTGCCGATTCTCTACCCCTGGTTTGAACCCAAAAAACTGGAATCCTGAAAATGAAGTTTATCGTGGCCTATCTTCCCCCGGAGCAACTTGAACGGACCGTCACTGCACTCGTAAGAATTCACGTTCACGGGATGACTATTTCCAGCGCCAGGGGCTTCGGGCAAGAGCACGATCAATGGAATCCGGATGATTACGAATATCTCGCCACAGAAATGGCGAAAAACGCCCGGCTGGAAGTAGCGTGCCAAGACGGGGAACTTGAGGAAATTCTTGAAGCAATCTCAGGGGCCACGCATTCCGACACCACCCACCCCAGTGACCATGGAAGTGGTAAAGTCTTCGTGTTCGCTTTGCTGGACGCCCTCCGTCTAAAAACAGGTGAGCGGGGCGAGCAAGCGCTTGGCGGGTCGGACCAAACTTAGACCTCAGATCTTTCAGAAGAACCCCCATGAAAGCCAAAATCACCTCATTCCTCCTTGCGCATCTAGTCCTAACAACGGTCGCCTGGGCAGACCTCAAACAAACTGACAGGGCGACCGGCGTTTTGGACGCTGCGATGATCGCTTTCGGCGTCAGGCCAGACGTGGCGGTTATCGAAACGACCTCGGATGGCGGCGGCGTCATTGAAGGCGCAAGAGCCGTTGCCGATCATGGCGGTGTATTGGTTTACGGCACCGTTCGCAAGCAATCGGGCTACGACGGCGTAGACACCAGATCCTATTACATTGATGTCACCGTCCTTGATTCCTCAGGCAAAATGACCGCCAAGGTTAAAACCGATTTCTTTCCGCATGAAATCCCGCACACCACAAGCCGTTCTAATGGGTTTTCCTATTACAGGGTTCGCCTTTCAAAAATACCTCCCAAAGGCTCAAAGATCATAGTGGCTTTTCGTGCGTTTTAGAAAGGGCAAAACGATGCCGGCCACCGTCTGTAGAAATACGAGCGAGGAAATGTCGTGGGCAACCGCACCTTGCCCCTTGTTCCCTTTCTGAAATATCCTAGTCTGGCCGTCCTGTATGACATTTTTACAAATTTTAATCTTGGCTCTGGTTCAGGGCGCGTGCGAGTTGCTTCCTGTCT
This sequence comes from uncultured Spartobacteria bacterium, assembly GCA_903928175.1. Taxonomy (GTDB): domain Bacteria; phylum Verrucomicrobiota; class Verrucomicrobiia; order Chthoniobacterales; family Chthoniobacteraceae; genus UBA695. The sequence continues at coordinate 14,373 of CAIYQA010000064.1, forward strand.
CAAGCTCGGCTCATGTGATCGTTGTGGAAAAGCTGATGGGCCTCGATCCATCAAGTCCCGAAATGACGATGCTGCTCGTCATGCTCCACACCGGCACGATGTTCGCGGTGATCGTTTATTTTTGGCAGGGCTGGAAGCGGGATTATTTTTCCTCGCCGGGCCAGCTCCGCGATTTCGCGGTGCAAATCGCAGTGGCGACCCTCTGCACAGGCGTAGTGGGATATGGGTTGAAAATCATCATCGAGAAACTCTTCATGCGTAGCGCGCCTCATGCGGAAATCGAGAGCCTATTCTCGAACCTGCCGCTTATCGCGGGCGCGCTGGCCGCCGTTGGCATACTCATTATTTATGCAGGCTGGCAGGAAGAAAAAGCGCCGCGCAGTCGGGAGATACAATTACGCCACTCGTTTTGGATCGGCGTGGTGCAGGGAATATGCCTGCCCTTCCGGGGGTTCTCCCGTTCCGGTTCAACCATCTCCACCGGCTTGATCCTCGGCCTGCCCAAACAAAAGCTTGAGGAGTTTAGCTTCGCGCTTGCGGTGGTTTTGACGCCTCCCATCATCGTTAAAGAATTGCTCCGACTGCTCAAGGCGAATGCATTGAGCGGTCCCGGTTCGACGCTTCATCTTTTCGCGCCGAGTCTTCTTGGAATGGTATTCAGCTTCCTCGCGGGGCTTCTGGCTTTGAAATGGCTTTCGCGCTGGCTTGAGGGCGGGCGATGGAAGTTCTTCGGATTTTACTGTCTGACAGCGTCAGCAGGCGTTTTGACAATTCATTTGCTGTTGCCCCATTGATCGTTGCACGGTGGAAACGGCAGGAAATCAAAGGCTTTTCGGGTGCTTCATCTGCGCTCTTATGTAA
>CAIYQA010000065.1 GCA_903928175.1 uncultured Spartobacteria bacterium
ACCTACCGCTCGTTACCAGCGCCCCTTCAGGGCGCACGCCCTTTTGCTGTTACCCAGGGCGGCGCTGCGCTTGCCCTGGGCTGATATTCCTTGCGCCTTCAGCGCGCCAAAGCAGCGCTCTCTTGATGTCAAGCTATGTGCCCGGCATGCTCAGAGACACCTCAAAGTGCCCGTAGGGAGGTTTTCACGTTAAAGGTGGTCTGAACTCGATTTACCGGAAAGGATTCCCCATCCACGCTGCGAGGTCATGCGCCAGCGGGGCGTTCCATTCGAGTGGGCCGTCTTGCTCCGTCTCCAGCCGCAGCCGCGTGGAATGGAGCGCGTGCCGGGGGAGCAGCAAACGGTTTTCCAAACTGGGGGTCCAGCCGGTCTCGATGAATTCCAAATAACACCGCTCGTCCGGGCCGTAGATTTTATCGCCGACAATCGGGTGCCCGGCGTGGGCCAGATGCACCCGGATTTGATGGGTGCGGCCCGTTTCTGGAAACGCCCGCACCAATGCAAAACGATTCCCCGCGCTCGTCGCCTTTTCAAAGCGCTGCTCCACCTGAAAGCGCGTCACGGCCTCCGCTCCCTCGGGATGCACGCACCGTTTGAGATAGATGGCTGTTGGGAGCTGTTCGCCCTGCCGCAGTATCGGGGCGGTGACGGTGAACGCGTCCTGCTCCGGCCAATCCCAGACAATCGCCAAGTATTCCTTGGCCACCGCCCGGCGGCTCATCGCGGTATGAAAACGCCGCGCTGCCGCCGCCGTTTTGCAGACGAGCACGAGGCCGCTGGTTTCGCGGTCGAGCCGGTTGACGATGGAGACCTGCCCGCCGTTGGCCAGTTCAAATGCGAGCAGTCCGCGCAATCCATCCCAAAGCGTTTTGGGCCCGTCGGGTTTCTTGGGATGCACCAGCAAAAACGGCGGCTTGTCCACGACGATCCATTCGTCGGTCTCGTCCACTACGGTAAAAACGCGATCCTTCATCCTAAATGCAAGAGAAGGTTTCGCGCAAAGAACGCCAAGGACGCAAAGAGGAAAAGGTTTCTGTTTTCACAAGCTTCCGGTTTTGCGTTCTTTGCGTCCCCTTGCGCGAAATTTAAGATTCAGGTTCAAGACCCGGAGATCCAAACCAATGTCGGGTGCGATTGCAGACGCTGCAGACCGAAAGCATCACCGGCACTTCCACGAGCACGCCAACCACACACGCCAGGGCCGCAGGCGATGAGGGGCCAAAAAGGGTGATCGCCACCGCAACCGCCAGTTCAAAGAAGTTGCTCGCGCCGATCAAAGCGCCGGGAGCGGCGACATTGTGCTCGACCTTGAGCCAGCGCATGAGGAGGTAGGTGAGACTGGAATTGAAATAGACCTGGATGATGATCGGAACGGCGATGAGCAGGACCGCGAACCAGCGGGTGGTCAGGTTTTCAGCTTGAAAGGCGAAGATGAGCACGAGCGTTACGAGCAGCGCGAAGATGGTCACGGGGTGAAACTTCGCCAGGAAGTTTTTCTCGAACCAATCCTGCCCGTGGGATTTGAGCAACACCGTGCGCGTGAGCCAGCCTGCCGCAAGCGGGATCACAATAAAGACCACGACCGAGGTGATGAGCACCTTGGATGGCACCACGACGTTGGCCACGCCGCACAGGAACATGACAATGGGGGCGAAGGCGACGAGCATGATGAGATCGTTCACCGCGACTTGGACCAGGGTGTAAACCGGGTCGCCATCGGTCAGATACGACCAGACGAAAACCATCGCGGTGCAGGGTGCCGCCGCGAGGATGATCAAACCGGCGGTATAATTCTTTGCCACCTCGGGTGCGATCCAGGGGGCAAAGAGGTTTTGCATGAACAGCCATGCGAGAAACGCCATGCTGAACGGTTTCACCAGCCAGTTCACAAAGAGGGTAATCATCAACCCCTTCGGTTTTTTGGCGATACCTCCCAGCGCGGTGAAATCCACTTTAAGCATCATCGGGTAAATCATCAGCCAGATGAGCACGGCGATGGGGATGTTCACCTGCGAGCCCTGGCCGAATTCCAGCTTGCTCAAGGCCGAGGTGAGCGCCGGGGCCAGCTTGCCCAGCACGATCCCCACCAGCATACAGAGGAATACCCAAACGGTGAGGTAGCGTTCGAAAAACGGGAGTTTCTTGGGGTTGCTCATAATGAAATCCCTTCCCGGTAACCCGCCGCATACGCCTCGAACACGAGTTTGATCTGGTCGCGCACGCGCCGGAAATCGTTCATGATTTCCTCCTCCGTGCCGGTGGCGTGGGCCGGGTCGTCAAACCCCCAATGGTGCCGGTGGACTTGGCCGGGGAACATCGGGCAGGCCTGGTCAGCATTGCCGCAAACGGTGATGACCGTCGTAACGTCCCGTTCCAAAAACGTGTTCATGTGCTTGGAGGTGTGAGCGGAAATATCGATGCCGATTTCTTTGAGCGCCGCGATGGCTTTGGGATGCACATAACCGGCGGGATGGGACCCGGCGCTTTGCACATCCAGCAAATCGCCCGCCGCGTGCCGAAGAATCCCTTCGGCCATGTGGCTGCGACAGGAATTCCCGGTGCAGAGGATGAGAACGGTGGGTTTGTTCATAAGCGATTACATGAGGAGGTTGAAAAGGGTGCCGACGAGCATGATGCCGATCGCAACGATGCCGAAGAAGGTGAGGATGAGCGGCCATTTGAGCACTTTGCGGAGGATGACCGCCTCGGGCAGGGAAAGGCCGATGACCGACATCATGAAGGCCAGCACCGTTCCCAATGCCGCTCCTTTGCCTAAAAGCGCCTGAACCACGGGGATGATTCCGGCGGCGTTGGAATACATCGGCACCCCGATCACCACCGCCGCAGGCACCGACCACCATGCGCCTTTGCCCATCACCGAGGCCATCAAACCCTCCGGCACATAGCCGTGAATCCCGGCCCCAACGGCGATTCCAAGAATGACGTAAAACCAAACCCGGCCTACGATGTCGCGCACGGCCTCCCAGCCATACTGGATGCGGGCGGGCCAATCCAGCGGCGACTCCTCTGAAGTCGGCCCCGTGGGCGTCGCATAGACCCATTCCTCGACGTGGCGTTCCATGCCCAGACGCCCAATCACCCATCCCGCGATCAACGCAATCAACAGGCCGGTCCCCATATAAAGGGCCGCCACCTTCCAGCCAAAAAGGCCGAAGAGCAGCACGAGGGCGATTTCGTTGACCATCGGCGCGGAAATGAGAAACGAAAAAGTGACTCCAAGCGGCACTCCCGTGGTGACAAATCCGATGAACAGAGGGACCGCCGAGCACGAACAAAACGGTGTCACCACCCCGAGCAATGCGGCAAGGACGCTGCCGACCCATTCCCCCTTGCCGGAGAGAATGCGGCGCGTGCGTTCCGGCGTGAAGAATGAGCGGACGATGCCTATGCAAAAAACCACAAGCACAAGCAGCATGAGCACCTTGGGCACCTCGAAGACGAAAAATTCCACGCCGGCGCTTAAATGCAACCCGTGTTTGAGGCCAAACAGATCATAGGTGACCCAGATAGCGAGCTTGGAAAGTCTGCTATAACCAAGCCACCAAATCATCAATGCGGCAAAGCCGCGCAGGAGATACCCTCCGTGGCTGGGCACAGCCGCCTCGGCGGCGGGCTTATCGCCTGTGTTCTTACAGCAGCAATCGGGTTTCTGAACTGGGTGCATGATTATGTTTGGAGGCGGTTCAAGAAAGTGGATTTTGATTCGGCGAAGGAGTGCTTTCTAGCGGGCAGCGTAAACAAGGTAGATTCCGCCCAGGATCACCAGCACGCCGCAGATGGCTTTCAGGATGGTGACTCCTTTGGACGTTTCATTCCAGTCGAGGTAACGCTGCACGAGTTCGGTGGAAGTGCCCGCCAACACGATCACCGCACAATGCCCGATCCCGTAGGCCAGCAGCATCGCCGCGGCTTGGATGGCGTTGGTTTTTGCCAGCTTGAAAGTGACGCCAAGGACTGGGGCCATGTAGGCAAACGTGCACGGTCCAAGGGCGATCCCGAAGACCAGCCCCAGAACCAGCGCCGCCAGCAAGCCTCTGCTCTTCATCCCGACCTGGCCGGGGCCTGTCCATGGCGCGGGAAGGATGCCCAAGAGAAACAATCCCACCGCAAAAAAAACGCACGCCACCAGATAATTCCCCCACACGCCGATGTCGCCCAGCATGCGGCCGGCCGCCGATGTGATCCCCCCGATCGCCGCGATGGTAATGAGGATGCCGCCTGAAAAAAGCGTCGCCGTCCAGAATGCGCGTGCCGTGGAAACTTTGCCCTGGCCTCCGATAAAACCTACGATCAGGGGAATGCTCGAAAGATGGCAGGGGCTTAGGATAATACTCAGGATACCCCACACGAATGCCGCGCCGAGCGCGACCCCTGCGGAACCCTCCACCGCCCGGCTTAAGGTAATAAAGAGTGTTTCCATTGGGTTCAGGGAGCCGCCTTCTTCTCTCCAAAATGGATGCCAAGTTCCTTCCATTTCGCTAAAATTTCTTCTTTCGCGAAAAAACCTTCGTGTCGGAAAAGTTCCTTCCCGGCAGTGTCGTAAAAGATCTGCGTGGGAATCATTTTAACGGCGTATTGCTTGCTGGCTTGGGGATTCTGCCAAACGTCTATGAAATCCACCTGCATCCGTCCCTCATACTCCTTCTTCAATGCCTCAAGAATGGGCGCCATCATTTTGCACGGAATGCACCGGCTCGCCCCCAGGTCCACGAGACGCGGCACGGGAGCAGGTGAAGGAGCATCCACCGCCCAGGCTTTCGAGGCAAATAGGGATGCTCCGCAGCCGCACCCCGCCTGAGGCAAGGGATCGGTGCCCATGAACACCCAAGCGATCGAGAGACCAGTGAGCGCTAGGAAAACCAGCGTTTTTTTTGAAAGCGATTTCATGGGAAGTTTATTGGATCATCTGCCTGATCTCATCCGATGAAGGCAATCTGCCGCTTGCCTTTACCACGCCATCCACGACCAGCGCCGGTGTCCTCATCACGCCGAACGCCATGATGCGCTGAATTTCGGTTACTTTCTCGATTTCATACGGCACCCCCAGCAGTTGGGCCGCATGTTCCGTGGCTTCGGCAAGTTGGGTGCACTTGGCACAACCCGTGCCGAGGATTTGGAGTTTTTTCATAAAAAGGTTTCGTGTTTTGCGACTCGCTTCCGGGAGGGTTCCTTGGCTGCAGAGGCCGAGAGCCGGGCGCAGCACCCCTCGGCCAAGAGGCTTTGCACATCCTTGACGCCCATCAATTTTTTGAGTTTCTCCCGGTCCTCCCGGAAGAGAGTATGATGAGACGCTGCGTCTTGAAGGCATTGCAAATTCGCCTCCAAGGCTGACGGACGCTCGGAAGGCAGCGCGTAAATCATCCAGTTCTGGTAGCGCCGGGCCGTGACGACCTTGCGCTCGCGCAAATACGCCAGATGTTGGGAAACGAGCACCTGCGATTTTCCGAGCACGGCCTGGAGGTGGCAGACGCACAACGGCGAGACGCAGAGCAGGTTCAGAATGCGCAGCCGGGTTTCGTCGCACAGGCATTTGTAGATTTCGAGAAGCTCCACGCGAGAATCATAGCTCCTCGGCTATATTCGTCAAGAGCAGTATTCGGGATTTGATTGGATAGGGTCAGCTTTTATTAAGGAAAACCCTCAAAAAAACTTGAAAACCCCCTGACGGTATTCAACAAGTGTGCGGCACAAAGCCGACAGGTATGCTCGCACTCGCCAATTTCTCGCCGCCCGATCCCATTCCGTTGCCCGCGCCGGTATGGATTTTTAAAGTATTGCACTGCACCGTGCTCTCCCTGCATTTCGTGACCGTCCAATGGATGCTCGGATGGCTGCTGATCGGCCTCGTCTGGAATTTCTTTGGTCGTGCGCGGCAAAACGCCCCGATGATCGCCGGGTCCGGCCGGATCGCCGGCACTTTGCCGATCCTCATGACCTATTTGATCAACTTCGGCATTCCGCCGTTGCTGTTCGCCCAAGTTTTATATGGCAATTTTCTCTATACCAGCAGTGTGCTGATCGGCGCTTGGTGGATGAGCGTCATTGCGCTGGTCATTTTGACCTATTCCGCGCTCTACGCCGGAAGCATGCGCGCGGAAAAAACCCGGGGATGGTGGGGCTTCGGCTTGGTGGCGCTCCTCCTGGCGGTTTCCATTGCCAAAATTTACAGCACAAACATGACCCTGATGCTGCGCCCGGAGGCATGGGTGGAAATGTTCCGGGCCAATGCCCATGGCACGGGGCTGCCCCCGGCTGATCCCACGACGACCCCGCGCTGGCTCTTTATGCTGGCGGGCGGCCTGACCGTGGGCGGGCTCGCCTTGATCACGACCGGGGCGCGTAAAAAAGCGAGCGCCGAGAACGGTTTCCTGGTTTTCCATGGGGGATGGATCGCCGCAGCCGGAGCGCTCCTCCAAGCGGCAGTTGCGTGGCGGGTTTTCCATACGCAGCCGCAAGCCATCCAGACGAAGCTGAGTGCCAGCGCCTTTTATGGGCCGCTCCCGATCGTGTGGCTCGCGCTGGCGGCGGTTGTGGTTGTGCTGGGATTGCTCGCAACGGTGCTCCGCGAAAAAGCCACGGGTTGGCTCGCTACGGGGGCGGCGCTCCTGGGTGTGCTGCTTACGGCGACGATGACCATCTACCGCGACGGCATCCGCGATCTCACGCTTTTGGCAAACGGCTTTGATGTGTGGGACGCGAAAGTGGTCGCCAACTGGCCGGTTGTCCTTCTGTTTTTGGCAATTTTTGTCGCTGGTCTGCTGGGGATGGGCTGGCTGATTGCCGTGGTTCTGAAATCCAAACCCCAAGTTGCGGAGTCCCAAATTCAAATAGAGGAGCCTGTCCAATGAGCGATGCGCCCGAAGAATCGATCACGCGCCGGATTTTCGTAAGAACCGGCATAGCCGCCGCCGGAGCCTGTTATGCCGCGGCTATGGGATACCCCGTTTTCCAATACCTCGCCGCCGCCGCGCAAAAGGCGGAAGCGGAATCGGCGGTGAAGGAAGTCATTCTCAACGACGTGGAGAAACTCCCGGCTCCCTCGGCGTTGATGTTCAAATTTGGAGGCCACCCGGCGCTCTTGATCCACCACGCCGACAAATCGTGGACGGCGTTGAGCGCCGTCTGCACGCATCTGGGCTGCACCGTGGAGTATGATCCCCACCAAGAGCGGATTGCCTGCGCGTGCCACGGCGGGGTTTACAATCCGCACACCGGCGGGAACGTCTCCGGCCCGCCGCCCAAACCGCTGACGCTTTTTCACGTGGTCGTGGCAGATGGAAAGGCGGTGGTCTCCCGTGTTTAATCCAAGCAACCTCCTCAAGGCGATCTGGCAATGGGTGGACGCCCGGCTCGATCTCTCTCCCATCGTGAAGCATGCCAGCGAAAAGCAAGTGCCCGAGCACCGGCATTCCTCCTGGTATTACTGGGGCGGCATCTGCCTCTTTCTATTCGTGGTGCAAGTGCTCACCGGCGTCCTCTTGATGGTCTATTACCGGTCCGGCCCGGACGCGTACGATTCGGTGCGGGAGATCACCTACCAGATCCGTTTCGGCTGGCTGATCCGCTCGGTCCACGCCTGGTCGGCCAACCTCATGATCTTCGCCGTGTTCGTGCACATGTTCTCGGTGTTCTTCATGAAAGCCTACCGCCAGCCCCGTGAATTCGGATGGTGGAGCGGCCTCGGGTTGCTCGGGCTTTGCATGGTGTTCGGCTTCAGCGGCTATTTGCTGCCCATGGACGAGTTGGCGTTCTTCGCAACGCGCGTCGGCCTTGCGATTCCCGAGACGTTGCCCGGAATGAGCGGCATCATTTCGGCGGTGTTGCGGGGCGGTCCCGAGGTGGCGAGCGCCACGCTGCAACGCTTCTTTGCGCTGCATGTGGTCGTCCTGCCCGCCCTGTTCGCGCCCTTATTGGGGATCCATCTTTGGCTGGTCCAAAAACACGGCAACGCCCTGCCGCCCAGCGAAGAAGCCAAACCGGAGGCGGAACGCAAATCGGTTCCCTTCTTCCCGAACTTCGCCATGCGCGACATGGCTGTGTGGTTGATCGTCTTGAACGTGATCGCCGTTCTCGCGGCCTTGTTCCCCTGGCAACTCGATGCGGCCGCCGATCCGCTCAAACCCGCGCCTCCCGGCATTCATCCCGAGTGGTATTTCATGAGCCAGTTCGAGGCCTTGAAGCTGCTGGGCCGCGTGATTCCAGGGACGCTGGGAGAATTCGCCGGAGTCGGGCTGTTTACGCTCGCTCTGCTCATGTGGGCTGCGGTTCCGCTGTTTGACACCCGCACCGCGCCGGGCCAGCGCGGGCGCAACACGACCCTTTTCGGCCTGCTCGTTTTAATCGCCGTGATCGCCCTGACGGTCATCGGCTACATCGAAGTTTTGTAACCCCACCCTATCGCTCATGAACTACCCGGTTTGGGATGTCACTTTCCTTGGCAGCGGATTGATGATCGCTCTGATTGCCATTTTCCACGTTTTCATTTCGCACTTCGCGGTCGGCGGCGGCTTTTACCTCCCGATGACGGAAGCGCTGGCGTTGCGCAAGGGGCGCAAAGACTGGATGGAGCAGCTTAAAAAGCACTCCAAGTTCTTCCTGATCCTCACCGGCGTTTTCGGCGCGGTGACGGGCGTTGGCATCTGGTTTGTCATCGGGTTGGCCAATCCCGAAGCCACCAGCACGCTCATCCATTTCTGGGTCTTTGCGTGGGGCATTGAATGGGTGGTCTTCCTGGTCGAGCTCTCGTCCATCGCCGCGTATTACTATCTGTGGGGCCGCGTTTCCGATGCGCTCCATATCAAAATTGGCTGGGTTTATGCGATCACCGCCTGGCTTTCCCTTTTTGCCATCAACGGCATTTTGACCTTCATGCTCACGCCGGGCCAGCCCTGGCTGGCGGTGGCGGGCAGCGGGCATGAAACCTTCGCTTTTTGGTCGGCCTTCTTCAACCCGACCTTCTGGCCGAGTTTGCTGGTGCGCACCTTGATCTGTCTTTCCATGGCAGGCGTGTTTGCGCTGGTAAGCGCCAGCCGCATCGACGGCGAGAAGCATCCGGAACTCAAAACGGAAACGATTCTTTGGGCGCGCAAATGGCTACTCCCCTCCTTCCTCCTTCTGCCGGTCGGGCTGTTCTGGTACCTCTCGCAGGTGCCGGAAGGGCACCGGGCCTTGCTCAGCCTGGGGGCGGCCACCGTGGGACAGGGGCTCTTTACGATCTTGACCCGGTTGACAATCGTCCTCGCCCTGGCTTCCTTTGGAACCGTCGCGAGCGTGTATCTGCTCACCAGCCAACGCAACGCCGTCGGATTCCGGCTCGGAGCCGCGCTGGGGATTGCGTCGCTGGCATACATGACCATCGGGGCGACCGAAATGCTGCGCGAGATGCTGCGCAAACCGTATGTGATCGGTCAGCACATGTACTCCAATGGTGTGCGCAAGAGCGAAGTCGCGGGGTTCAACCAAAACGGCTATCTCACCAAAACGCTCTGGGTGCGCCCGGAGGAACGGGCCCGGTGGGCAGCGGAAGATCAAGCGGCAGCCAGTGGCGCACCGCGGATCGTCAACCCGGCCCGGGGCGAACTGATGTTTCGGGGTCAATGCATGGCGTGCCACACTTGGGACGGCTACCGGGGAATGCGGACCTTCCTCAAAGGCCGGGATCGCCAGGGGGTATCCAATATTGTAAACGTCCTGCACGCCTATCGCGCGGACTCGCCGTATCGTCCTTTCATGCCGCCCCTCGTCGGCACGCAAGCCGAGGTCGAATCGCTCATCGATTATCTGACCTCACAGGTTTCGGCTCCCAAGCCGCAACCATCCAAACCGTAACCGGAGGAATCTTATGAAAATGCCCCGTTTTTTTGCAACGGTGGATTCGTTCGGCCCATTGCTGATGCGGTTGGGCCTCGCTGTGGTCCTTTTTCCGCACGGCGCGCAAAAAGTGCTCGGCTGGTGGGGAGGCCACGGCTTCAGCGGCACCATGGGTTATTTCACGAGCACAATGCACATCCCGGCGATCTTGGCGTTCCTCGCGATTGCCACTGAGTTCGCCGCCCCGATTGCCCTGTTCTTCGGTTTTTTCACCCGGCTCGCGGCGTTGGCGGTCAGCATCCATTTTGTCGTCGCGGCAATTCTGGGCGGGCACATTTACAACGGGTTCTTCATGAATTGGATGGGCAATCAGAAGGGGGAAGGGTTCGAGTACCACATTCTCATCGTGGCGCTTGCCCTGGGGCTCCTGTTCCTGGGCGGCGGCAAATGGGCGCTCGATCGCGTGATTGCCCGGATGCTCACCGGCAGCCCAAGACGCGGGATGTAACGCCTCAAGGTTTCTCCTTCATTTGGCACGGAATTCCGCTATGCTCTGCCAGCTACGCTTCCTCCTGTGTCCAAACGCAAGCTCGCCTCCAAATCCAAAACGAACAGCCGTTCCAAGGGGGCAACCGCGCCCAAGCGCCGCGCTTCGGGCGGCCTGGGCTGGAAGCGGCGCTTGTTTTTCCTCTCGCTCCTGGTCGGCGGGGCGGTCTGCGCGGTCTACGCCACGTGGGCGAGCTTTTATGATCTGACTCGGCTCGAGATCGAAGCCATCCCCCAGCGGACCTGGATTTACGATTGCACAGGCAAGCCGTTCAGCCGCCGCGCCGGGGAGGACCGGATCGTGACGCCGATTGACAAGGTCTCCAAATATTTCATCGACGCGCTGCTCTCTCGCGAGGATTCCCGCTTTTTCTCGCACTGCGGCGTGGACCCCATCGGCATCGGGCGCGCCATTTTCCGCAACCTCATCAACCTCCATGCGCGCGAAGGGGCGAGCACGCTCACCCAGCAACTTGCGCGCAATTCGTTTGATCTGGGCGGCAAAAACCTTCACCGCAAATTGCTGGAGGCGTTTGTGGCGTTGCGGATCGAGCGCAATCGCAGCAAGGCGCAGATTTTGGAGAGTTATGTGAACCGGATCTACTTCGGCTCCGGGATGTTCGGCGTGGAAACCGCAAGCCGCGCCTACTTTGGCAAACCGAGCGCCAAACTGACGCTGGGCGAAGCGGCGATTCTGGCGGGATTGATCCGCAGCCCCAACCGCTTTTCGCCGTTTCGCAACCTGGAGGGCGCGCTCAAACAGCGCGATACGGTGCTGGAGCGGATGGTGTTGCTCGGTAAAATTTCGGAGGCCCAAGCCGAACGCGCCAAGGCGCAAAAGGTGACCGTCTCCACTTGGCGGCCTCCCGCAGCAGGGGATGGGTATGCCATCGGTCTGATTGAGGATGCGCTGGCGCTGAATCTCGACACCGATCAAATCGCCGAGGGCGGCCTGCGCATTTTCACCACGCTGGACCCCGCGTTGCAAAAAGTCGCCGAGGCTGCGCTCGACGCCGAACTGACCAAAGTCGAGCAGCGCCCCGGGTACCCGCATCCCACGCGGGCGGATTTCGGCGGGCGCACCGACGGCGTGCCGACCCCTTATTTGCAGGGGGCGGTGGTGGTTCTGGACAATGCCACCGGGGGCATCCGGGCGATTGTCGGCGGGCGCAATTACGCCGAGAGCACCAATAACCGGGCCTACGCGCGCCGCCCTGTCGGCTCCACGTTCAAGCCGTTCGTTTACGCGGCGGCGTATGCGAGCGGGCAGGTGACACCCTCCACTCCCATCAGCGACGGGCCCATCGCCCACCGGGAACTGCGCACCGCCCCCAATTGGTCGCCCGGCAACTCCGACGGGACCTTCAAGGGCATTCTCCCTGCCGAGGAAGGCCTCATTCTCTCCCGCAACACCATGAGCGTGCGCGTGGGCGACCGCGCCGGGCTCGATGCCGTGCGCAAAGTGGCAGAGGAGGCCGGGATCTCCGGGGTGCCCGCTTTTCCCTCGATCTTCCTGGGCGCTTTCGAGGCCTCCCTGCGCGAACTCGTTTCCGCCTACACGATTTTTCCCAACGGGGGCGTGCGGCGGCAGCCTTTCTTGATCGACCACGTGGAGGATTCCCATGGCCAAACGATCTATCGCGCCCCCACCTTGGAATACCACGCCCTTTCGCCCGGCATCTGCTGGATGGTGACCGACGGGCTGCAAAAAGTGATGGCGCGCGGGACGGCAGCCGGGGCGGATTTTCGCAAACCGGCGGCGGGCAAGACCGGCACAACCAACGACTACAAGGACGCTTGGTTTGTCGGCTTCACCCGCACGCTTACCTGCGGCGTGTGGGTGGGCTTGGACGAGCCGAAAACGATTGTCGCGCACGGCTACGGCGCGGCGCTGGCCCTGCCCGTCTGGTGCGACGTGATGAACGCAGCCCAGGATCACTACCCCGCGCGGAGTTTCCGTCAACCGGACGGGTTCAAAGCTTCCGGCGGTTCGGATAAGCCGCTGCCTTCGCGGGTATTAAATTCTGTCCGGCACCTTTTCGGCGGCGGGGAGTGAGCAAGCCAAATCCGTGGCGCAAACGAGAGCCGGATGCTAGACCAGTTTCGGTTTCATTTGTCGCATTCCTCTCGCCCCGAAGGGGCTGAGTAAAACAGCCCAGG
>CAIYQA010000066.1 GCA_903928175.1 uncultured Spartobacteria bacterium
AGGGAGTTTGAGGGGGCGAGGGCAATGACTCGCCCCTTCATAAAATCGGAACCAGACGAAGAAATATCCACATCCTTAATCATGTGTCTGCTCAATCCTTCTTCCAGTTGCGAGGGTCATCCAGAAACCCTTTCAAGCTGACCAGCTTTCCGGCCTCGAAAAGTTCAATGCGGCGCTCCCGGGCGAGATCCGCCATGAAGCCAAGCAGTTCCCATTCGTCATCGCCCTCGGCGTACCTTTGAAGCAGCAGTTGGAGGTCGCGGGGATCGATTTCCCATTCTGCGCACCAGGCACGGATGGTGCTCGATGTGAGTTTATTGAGCGTCCCCATATTGCACCTCCGGTTTATTGTCGGGCTCATTGTCTTTTTGTTCCCTTGGTTCCTGTTTCGTGTTCTTGTCGGGGAGGTGCAATGATCGTCGCTCCTCAATGATGGCGTCCAAGAGTAGTTCCTCAACAAACCGGCACCCCTTGCGACAGTGGACTGCGTTGGGAATGCGCTCCAGCCCAAGGCGCATAAATGTGGCGCGAAAATGCTTGGGCACCGCGCTTTGTGCCTGTTCCAGCATGCGCCAGTAATCGCTTGCCACCAGTTGCGGAAGGATCACCAGATCGGATCGGAAGCGATTGACCAATTCACGTGGAAGGGTTTGCACCAAATGCGTGAGGTCTGTTTGGATGGAGGGGGCAACCTCTCCGTTGAATCCAAGACTCGGTTTCGTTGTGCGCTCCCATAGGTGCTGAAACGCTCCTGCCGCCAAAATGATGGTTTGGTTTTGTAAAATTACCTCAGCCCTTTTCAGCGTTGGCTCATCCTCATCGTCCTCGTCATTGAGTGACAATCCATGGGGGACTTGCAAATCCAGGAGCCGATAGACCTCGTTGCGCAAATGTCGGTTCCAGGAACTGTCGATTCCGTCTTTGTCGCCAATTTTGTCGATTTCATCGAGGAAGATGACGCCGCCCTGCACTTTCTTGTTGCCGAGCAGGAATTTCACGATCAGTGGCCAGGTGTTTGTGCTACCGCGATCAGTGCATCCCATAAGGATCCACTCCGAAATGGAGATGTGCAGCAACGGGACTTCCAGTTCACGCGCTACTTCGCGGGCAAGGTAAGTCTTACCGCTGCCTGAAGGGCCGATGATGAGGGTGTTTGTGCGAGGTCGCAGCGTAAGCTTGAGCCGATCAATGGCAAAGCAGGCTTTGCCAGTGGCAACGAGTTTATCGAAAGCCTCGCGCTGGTGGTCAAGGATCGTACGTTGAGCGTCTTCGGGTGTTGGTTTTGGTGATGGTATGGGCACGTGTTTGATAAAAAGGGGAGCGGAAGGTTTTCCTCCCGCTCCCCGGTCTGGGTGTTATTTGGTTGGTGTTTGTTGGTTATGCGTTCGCCATGGTCGCGTTGCGGATTTCATCCACGGTTTCCTTGGCCATATAGGCCTCCAGGCATTTCCATTGCTCCTCTTCCGTGAGTTGCTGGACCACATTCTCCAGCGGACAGAGCGCATCTCTCTCTTCCGCGCTCATGCTTTCGATGATGGGCCCTATCGGAGCCGCAACGCGCCCGACACGTAGGCTGTAGCTGGGGTATTTCGCACCGGGTGTCTGTGTCTTTTCAACGCAGACTTTGAGACCGCCGTTCGGATCAATGGCATTGGCCACCACCTTGCCGTGTTCATCGACTTCCCTGGCGGCTTTCCAGATTTGGTAGCCGAGTCCGGGCGTGCCGCCGCGACGGCCATCGTATCCGCTTGCGTAAAGCAGACGGGCAACGGTCTTACCGTCTTCCTCGACCAAGACCCAGCACAGGGTGTGCGGATCGGTCAGCAGGCGCGCGCCTGGTCTGTTTTCCTTGCTGTAGAGCGCCTCAGGGCGATGTTGTTTCATCCAGGAGTAGGCGTGATCGAACACGCTCTTCCCGTTTCGGATCAGGGATTTTGGGTGGACGAAGCGTCCTCCCGTGTATTCCTGCACGTGCAGGCCCATCATCCACGAATGGGCGCTGGTTACCAGGGCTGGAACGATGCGCAGCCACGTGGTTCCCATGGGGAAACGCAGCTTGCGGTTTTGGTATTCGGGCTTCAGGATTTGATCCGAAAATCCGCCGGCGCTGGTTCTGGGCCAGCTCGGCATAATGGATTCGGTGTTGTCGTCTTGTGTGGTGTTGAATTCAATGGATTTCATTGATGTTGTCTTTCTTTTGTTAAGTTGCTGCTGAGGCTTTGTTTGGTGCCTCAATCAGCGCCGGGACTTAGGGCCGGATTTCTCCTCTCCTTCCTCCGTATGGCTCATGAAATGGTCGTTGATCGTAGTGGCTGAGAACCCTGAAAGGGGTTCTCCAAGCCCGCGCAATCTCCCCCTGTTCCGTGATGCCCAATAGACCGAATTTCCAAGCCGCCTTCTTGACAATTCCTCTCATACTCTGTGGTATGAAAAGTTAATGGAATCGTACGCCTCACCCCGCTGTTTTAACACTACACGCTGGAGTCTTGTCCGGCAGGCGGTTGGCACCGATGACACCCTGGCAAGTCAAGCACTTGCGGTGCTGTGCGATGCGTATTGGTATCCCCTCTACGCCTATATTCGGCGCTCTGGAAAAAACCCGCACGATGCCGAAGACTTGACGCAGGGGTTCTTCGTGCGCCTCCTGAAAAGCAAAGTTCTTACCGCCGCTGATCCCGGCAAGGGCAAGCTGCGCACCTTCCTGCTAACATGTCTTCGGAACTATCTGGCCGATGAGCGTGACCGGGCGATGGCGCAGAAACGCGGCGCTGCTGTCCTGGTCAGCTTCAACCCCGAGCAGGCTGAAGAACGCTATGTTGCAGAACCAGTGGACGGACTGACC
>CAIYQA010000067.1 GCA_903928175.1 uncultured Spartobacteria bacterium
AGGCTCGGCTGGGCCGCTAGAACATCGTACAGAGGGGTTAATCGGAACCGTCCGCCCGGCGCCAGAAAGATGCTGAAATTCTAGGCATGGCCATCGGTCGCACCGATGAGCCAGAAGAGAATCTGCGCTTTCAGGAACAGCTTCTGGTCTTCCGCGGGTGTATCGCCCCCTTTGAGGAGTTCGAGAATATCAACGATGCCCGGCCCTCCATCGTTTTGATATTTTCTGCCGGGGGGAATCGAGAGAGCTTGGCAGCAGTCTTCCTGGGGGAGGCGCAGCAGGCGTCCGTCCTTTGCCCATTTTCGGTCGAAGCGTTCGATCACAAGCGCCTTGGTCTTTCCGAAAGTGTGGATTTCGGCGGCGTTCACCGGCAGGCCGAAAGCCGCCAAGAGTTTCAGGCAGTAATACTCATTTTCAACGCTGTTGGAGAGATCAATTCCGTTGGGCAGGGTGCCCATTTGCGTTTTGAAAATATGGGTGGTCGGCGTCGTTCCGTGGGGTTTCCACCACTTGCCCTCATGGAAGAGAAGGGCCGTCTTCTCCTGCGCCCCGGCAACAGAGATTCGGAAATCCTGATCCCGATGAAGCCCCAACGGGGCCTGGGCGAGATTTTTCAGGAGAGCCTCAATGGCATCATCACTGATCACTTCTCCGGCAATGGCCGCCGGATCAGAAATGACTTCTTCGCCCTCGGGGAGAAATTGCAAAGCCCCCACGCAGTCGCGCCCAATCTGGGAGAGCAGGCTGTAGGAATCGGTGCCGCTCGCGCCGACTTTCTCTGCAACACGCCGCCGCAGGTTCTCCGAGTCCGGCAACAGGTTCTCGAAAACAGCAGCCACCGGCTCGCCTCTGTAGGCGTCTTCCCGTAATGGAAGGGATAATGAAACAGGAAGGGCGTGCTCCCATGCCAGCCAGCTTTCATCGTAGCGAAAATCGATTGCGCCACCCGGATCCTTTACGAGGTATCCGACCAGGCGATTATTCAGCAGAACGCGCAGGGGCGTATGGAAGCGTTTGCGGCCCATCAGAAATTGCTTTCTATATCCCAGCCCTCTCCCTTCGAGCGGGGTGCGATTTGGAATTCCAAATCGAGGGCGGAGAGAACGGCCAAGAGAGTCTCGATTTTTGCAGCCGGGTTACCGGTCTCGATCAGAGAAATGGTTTCCTGGCGCAGCCCCGCTCTTTCGCCGAGTTCTTTTTGGCTTAAAGCGTGCTTTTTACGCGCCCGGCGGATGAGGGTGCCAATTTGTTTTGGATTGCGAGCCAAACCAGTCATTCTTTTTCTATGTGCCAGAACCGATAATATGTCAATATAAGAAATGACGCATAAAATTGGGATATGCGATGGATCCGATAGCATTCTGAATGGGGCGTTTTTCGAGGTACACCCAGATTGCCAAGTCGGGGTATGCAATCGCCCCGCTTTTTTAGCATCGGAAGAGGGCCTCCAAGAGCCTCAAAACAAATCTGCTGCAGAAAAACCCCAATTTTGGGCTGCTAGGTAAAAGTCTACGTAGTAAATGTGTCCAGGGGAGTCCTGAATTGTCCTCAATTGACCGGAGTGAAAAAATTGGCGAGTTTCGTTACCATCTGATAATGAGGAAATTACAATGGACAGGAGTGGACAATGCTGGACTCTGGTGGAATTACGTAGACTTTAAGGAACGCCGTAATTTGTAATCAGACGGTCGTCGGTTCGAGTCCGACTGCTGGCTGTCCCTCTCGCTGAGGGACTTACGCAATATCTCGAGAGGGTGAATATTTTCAGCTTGGACACTTCTTGGACACTTTTCTGGTTCCAAGTGAATGAAAAACTCGGTCTTGGACACTTTGCAGTCAGTGGTTTCTATTGTCCTCAAATGGGCAGTTCCAGCGATTTCCGAGCAGTCTTTTCGCTGAGTTTCGTTCCATTGCTATAGCGTTCAGCTTTTACTCTGGAGAGCGGTTTGCCTGCCGTGACCGGAGCAACCGCAAGCGTTGGGAATCCGCGATTGACTCCGCATTCCAATTCCGGTTATAGTTTGTCCAGCATCAGGAATTTCCGGGGCCGCAAGGTCTTGGAGTGCCAAACGGAGGTCGGAGAACCTTACGGTGGCTTGGGTCGAAAAATCGGCCCGATGCGCGTCTCCCCAGGATGGAGAGACGAATGCAAAAAATCTCCCAGTGGCGCTAATCCGTCACTTTTCTGGTGCGCCAACCTGAACCTTATACCATGCGCACAAATCAAAACCACGGGGTCGAAACAGACTCCATTCCTTCGCTTCGCACCGACCGGAACCACCGCTCATTTATTTTCACCTCGGAGTCGGTATCCGAGGGACATCCAGACAAAGTCTGCGATTTCATCGCCGATTCCATTCTTGATGCTCACCTAACGCAAGACCCGCACAGCCATGTCGCGTGCGAAGTTCTCTGCAAAGATGAACACGTCATTTTGGCCGGAGAAATTACCTCGAAGGCGCAAGTCGATGTCGAGGCCATCACGAGGTGTGCCATTCGGGAGATCGGTTACATCGACGATAGAGAAAAATTCAGCTCAGCCAACGCACGAATCCAGAACTTGATTGGTAAGCAG
>CAIYQA010000068.1 GCA_903928175.1 uncultured Spartobacteria bacterium
GAGACGAATGCCGCGTGGCAGGCGGTCGAACAATCGAACCCCCAAGGTTTCTTCCAGTTCGCCAATCTGCTTCGAGACTGCGGGTTGACTGATGCGCAACCGCTCCGCTCCGGCGGTGATGCTTCCGGCTTCGGCAACAGCATGAAAAAGGGCGAGATGATTGCGATTCACGCCATAACATTAAGATATGGTTGTCATAGAAACGATGTCTTTGTTGTATTTCTCTGCGCCCGATAGCCTCACGGACGTTATGAACGACATCCAGCACCTACCCCCCACGCATCTTGCCGACGAAGTGGACCATCCCACCGGCTCCTCGCATCAGCCACCCTTTGCTCGTCTTTTGGCGTTTATCTTGCTGGTCGTCGCCTTGATCCTCTGGGGTGCTCCGGCGGCTGCCCTGGTTGCAGGAACAATTTTTGCCCTCTTGGTCGGTCATCCCCACCCGGCAGGAGGCCATAAACTCTCAAAATGGCTCCTTCAGGGATGCGTGGTGCTACTCGGCTTCGGCATGGATCTTGAGAAAGTCGTGCGAGCAGGGATCAGCGGCTCGCTCTTTGCTGCGATCACCATTGCGACGACTCTGGGCGCTGGTTTCTGGCTCGGTCATCTTCTCGGAATTGGCAGGAAGACCTCCGCGCTCATTGCGTCGGGCACCGCCATCTGCGGCGGATCGGCCATTGCGGCTGTCGGCCCGGTCATTGGTGCCACGGAAGCCGAGATGGGCATCGCCGTGGGAGCCATATTTCTGCTCAACGCCGCCGCGCTCATCGTTTTTCCCATGATCGGCACGGCGCTCCACCTCACCCAACACCAGTTTGGAGTGTGGGCGGGGATTGGGATTCACGACATTTCCTCGGTGGTCGGAGCCGCCAGCGTTTACGGGAAGGAAGCGCTCCAAACCGCCACGGCCGTTAAACTTTCGAGAGCCCTCTGGATTGTGCCGCTGACCATTGGAATGGGGGCGTTTCTATCTCACCGGCACCATGGGAAAGATTACTTCCAAGCCGAGGCCATGAACAACGGATCGGTGCGCAATAACACCAAAGTGTCTGTTCCCTGGTTCATCGGCTTTTTCCTGCTGGCATCAGTGCTGCGTAGTCTGGTGCCGCTGGTCGCCCGCTATTCACCCCAGATCGACCATGTGGCGAAGGCGGGAATGAGCGCCGCGCTTTGTCTCATCGGTGCGAGCATCTCGCCCACCGTATTACGCAAACTAGGCTGGAAAGTGGCCACCCAAGCAATCCTGCTCTGGCTTTCCATCAGCTTGGCGGCGTTAGCCATTGCCGTATTTTGGGCGTGAGGCTAATGGGCTTGCGAGCGCGAGGCGGCGGGTTGGCTTTTGGACTGTTGGAAACGGAGAAATGAAGGCGCATTGCTTCTTGCGCCCGTTAACGGGTTTGCGAGCCCGATATGCCATTACCGTCAGTCCGTATTGGCACGATCAGTAGGTGCGAAAGACGGCTATGCAATTGCTGAGGCGTTTCAGTGACCGGTGGAGTCCACCAGTGCCTTCAAAACACCTCTGCTGCAGAAAATCCCCGTTTTTGGGCCCGCTTGGCAATTGCTTGGCACTGGCTGCGTCCGGCGGAGTCC
>CAIYQA010000069.1 GCA_903928175.1 uncultured Spartobacteria bacterium
CCGCCTTGTATCGTTTGTTGATCACCAATCCCCGGACGCGCTTGACCCAGACGTCCACGCCACTGGAGACCAGCGCGCCGCTCTTGGCCTTCTCCAACGCAGGTCCGTAAATCCGGAACGCGATCCGGTCGTTTTCAACCCAATAATGAAAAGGAAACGAATATGACCAAACAAAGAATGTTGCTCCTGATTGTGGGCGGTCTGCTGTGCGCCAGTCTCGGCCCCGAATTAATGGCCCAGCCTCAGCCGCAGACCAGCCAGGACGAGGCGTGGTTCGCTGCGCCGGTGCGCGGATTCATCAGCCGCAGGCCAGCTGTCAACTGGGAGCATTCGCTGCTAACCGGCAACGGGATACAGGGAGCGATGGTCATGGGCAATCCGCGGAATGAGACGCTCTATTTGAGCCATGCGGCACTTTTCCTGCCCACCGAGAAAAGCGATATTCCTTTGGATATGGCCAGCCATCTTGCGAAGGTTCGCGAAGACTGCCTGAAGGGCAATTTCAAGGAAGCCTGCTCGATTAACGAATTGATGCACAGGGAAAGCATGGCGAAATACGGCTACCATCCGCACTTTCCTGAGCCGTTTATTGGCGCTTGTATGCTTAAAATTGAACAGCCAGATACAGATGTCACACGCTACCAGCGTTCGATCGACTTCATGACTGGCGAGGCCCATGTCAGCTATAGCACGGCGGAAGGGACTTTTCGCCGGAGCACCTTTGTTTCCCGCAACGATGACGTGATCGTGGTGCGGCTGGCCGGCACGGCCAAACAAACCGCAGCGTTTGCTTTTGTGGCTCATAACCAAGATAATTTCAGAGAGTCCCAGGAATTCGTTAAGCGGGTGAAAGATTACAAGCGAGGCGTCTCGGGAAATTTTCTTTCTTTTCGAACGGTCTTCGCCGTAGACAGCCCAGCCAACCCGATCTGCGGATACGAGGTGGTGGGGCGGATCGTTCCAAAGGGGGCGGATCTGGTTCGAACTCATCCGGGATTCAAGTCCGTGAATGCCGATGAGATTCTCGTGCTGATTAAGATTCGGCCGTTGCTAAAAGGGGAAACGACCAACGAACCGGCCATCCAAAAGGAATTGGCGGCACTTCCAGCCGACTACGACCAACTGCTGTCGGCACACGCCAAAATCCAGGGGGAACTGATGGAACGGGTGAGCTTTTCGCTGGATGCGTCGCCAGCCGATCGGGCCAAGGCCACGGAGGATCTGATCCGGCCATCCAATGAACAGAACACTTCCCTGGCCCAGATCGAACGGGCTTTTGATGCCGGTCGTTACAATATTATCTGTAGCACCGGCTACAATCCGCCGAATCTACAGGGGATCTGGTGTGGTACCTGGCTGGGACAATGGGGCGGAGGCATGACGGTTGATGGCAATCTTCCTTGCGCAGTTGCCTTCAACTCGATGGGAAATACACCGGAACTCATGCTGCCCTATTTCCGCTACATGGAACAGCACCTGCCGGATTTCCGGAAGAACATGACGCAACTTTACGGAATGCGCGGCTTCATGATTCCCGGCGGGGGAATGACCACGCAAACCGGATTCCCCGGTGTTTCCCCAAACTACCCGTTCTACTTCTGGCAGGCGGGTGCAGCTTGGACCTGCCAGTACTATTTCGATCACTGGCTGTACACCGGGGATCGAAAGTTTCTCGAGGAACGAGCTTATCCGTTGATGAAAGAGGCGGCCCACTTTTACGAAGATTTCCTAACTGTTACAGACAAGAATGGCCATCTGGTCTTTGTGCCCACTTATTCTCCTGAGAACAGTGAGAGCGGCGATTACGCCAACCCGATCAATGCGACGATGGAAGTTGGGGCGGCAAAACAACTGTTGCTTCATTCAATTGCCGCCGCAAAAGAGCTCGACTGTGACAAGGATCTTCAGAAGAAGTGGGCGGATTTGATTGAAAGAATGCCGCCCTACGAGGTGGGGCCGGATGGCTCATTCCGCGAGTGGCTCTGGCCGGGCATGAAAGATAACAACGCGCATAGGCACTGCTCACACCTCTATTCGCTATATTACGATAGGCCCGAGGAAATCGTCGGGAATCCGGCGCTTATGAAGGGAGTTGCCTATACCGGACGGGAACGGATGAAGTATCTGGAGAATAAGGGGGATATGGCTTTTGGGATCGTGTTTCTCGGATTGGCCGCCGCGCACACAGGCGACGCGGAGTTGGCCGGGCGGGCAATCAACGAGTTGGGAAAACGCTACTGGACCTACGGCATGGGATCCTTACATTATCCATTTTCAGACACGGATCTGGATTTCCGCAATGGCCTCTCCTTTTGCGGCAGCGTTTTCAATATGGATATTTCAGGCGGGTTCCCTTTTTTGTGCGCCTCAACGTTGGTCTATTCCGATCCGGGTTCGATCCGCTTTTTTCCGGCCCGGCCCGAACAGTGGAAGAAAGGGGCGATCAAAGGGCTGCGTCTGCGCGGGGCGATCACGCTGCGCGAGCTGACCTGGGAGGGTGCGAAAGCCAAGTCCGTACTGATTGCAGACAAGGACCAGACTGTCACGATCGAAGCGCCTGGGGCTGCGCCGAGGAAATGCGCGCTGATCGCCGGCAAGCCGCTGGAACTCAGTTTCGAAACCAACGCTAGAAATTGACTGATGAAAATCAGATTCAACTTTGTGAAACTATTTGGCCTGGTTGCCGCATGTCTCCCTGTCGGTGTAGTTGCAAACACGCATGTTCAAGTCGTCGGCCTGTATCTCGATTCCATAGGGCCTAGTCACTCTTCCGTCATTACCTGCACGGGGCCTAAAAGCCCGGACGACACCAGCGGATCGCCTGGTTTGAGTTTGTAGTTGCTCTTTGTCACCTGTTTATCCGCAGGAAGCCGGCTGTCGCCAATGAGCCGATTGGGCCATTGGTTGACCACATCAATCTCCAGAACATTCTCCACTTCCTTCAACGCCTCACTGATCTCCACGCGCCACGGCGCCGTCCAGACCACCCCCAGCGATTTGCCGTTCAAACGGACTTCGGCCAGATCCTTGACCGTGCCCAGGTCGAGCCACAGGCGCGACGGCTTTGACGATTTCCCCGGAAAAGCGAAGCGCTTCCGGTAGGTCGCCGTGCCGCTGAAATACTTGACCGCCTCCTCCGGTCGCTGCGTCCAGTCCTCCAGTTTCTCGAAGATCACCTTCCCTGCCTTGCCTTCGTCTGGGTAAAACCATTTCTGATCAAACTGCACCTCCCACGGCCCCGCCAACTCCAACGCCGTTTTCAGTTCTGGGAAGTTTGTTCCGGAAACCCGAACCGTGCTCGCTGATCCCGTTTCTCTAAAGACGATAAAGTAGCTCTGACGCGGCGCGAATTGTAAGGCGAGAGCGATCGTGCCGTCTTCTGACTGCCGGAATTCCGGCAGCAGCCGATGGGTTCCCCCGACCGGATCCCACAGTTCGGGCTGCCGGCGATGTGCCCCAGGCCCAGCGGTCAGGCGGAAGCGCACCTCGTTGGTTTTACTCTCACTCGTCTGATTGGAGACAAAATAGATGTCGCTCTTGCTTGTACGGTAATGGATCCAATCGAAATCCGGCTGCACTTTCCCCCCCTCGAAGGCGACGTCCTGCGCAAGCTTGTCGGCCGCGAGCAGGTCCACCAGCGGCCGGCCCCACACTACGCGGCCCTTGCCAAGCTTACGTTCTCCCGATCCCGTCACTTCCGCCGCTCCCCAGATTGCGTCGGCCAAACCCTTCACCTCATCATCGCACTTGGGATAGTTTCCCAAACCAGCCGCCGAAACCGGTCGTGGGCCAAGCACCACTGTCGCACCGGTCTCGATCAAGTCGCGGATCTTTCGCAGCGACGCCGCTTCCATCGTGTCACGCTTGGGAGGCATGACCAGATAGCGGTAGAAAACCCCATCGGGCAAGACCAGCAGGCCATCCTTCACCGACATCCGGTTGATCAGAACATCGGTATTGACCAGATCGGCATTGCAACCGGGTGGAAGCGCCGGACGCATCGCTACCCGATCGGGGTATTCGTAAGGCACCGTGTCGCCGGTCCAATAAGCGAAATCCGCCACGAACTTCCCCTGCCGCAACAACAATTGGCAGCGTGAGAGATACTCGGTGAAGACGTGCGCACGGCTCCACCACGTGATCTTGCGGTTAAAATGCAGCCCGATATTCTCCCAGACCACGTTTCCGGGCATCTCGTCGGAGTCATCTTGCTGGGAGTAGACGTGGAAGATGATTTGCCCGAGCCCGTCGCAGAATGCACGATCCGCCGTCGACTTGATCGCGAACGGCGGATCGTAGAGCGCATAATCTCCCTCTTTATTGTGTAGCCAAGTGGTGAAGGCTTCGGCCCGAGCGAAGGGCTTGCCATAGATATGCGTCGCAGAGGCCGCCAATCGAACGGCGTTGAATCCAAATCCCAATACGCTGGTTTCTGCCCGCTCGAATCCAGGGCTGTTGGAATCCACGCCGGAGTGCCCGCCGGTTGGCTGCTTGCCAGTGATCGGATGACGCTGGGTGTGCCAGAACTCGCCCACCGGAGTTTCACTGCAGGAAAAGATCTTCATGGCGTCTGCAACGGGAGATCCACAACCATAAGCGGCTTCGGTGGCATATTTCAGCCCCATCCCCTTGAGGCGTTTGGCAAAGTAGCCGAACCAATTATCCACATAGAGGTCGGAGATGGTTTGGCGGTAATCATGAAGAAATCGATCGCTAAGAGCCCGGGAACCGACCAGATGGTCGGCCAGAACCGGCATCCAGGGCGTCATATCGTATCCGCGTCGCGCGCGGAACTCTTCCCGGAACTTTTGAGTCCAGGTTGGCGACCCATTTTCGAAACTGTCTTGAAACATGTGTGTCCAGCTCTTACCGATGTATTTACCCGCGACGGGGAGAAGTTTTTCAACGCCCATGCGCAGATGATGGTCCACCGCCTCGCGGTTGAAAAAGTCTGGAAACGACTTATTGGAGACCGTGTATCCAAAGCGCAGTATGAGCCAACGCCCGGGCGGCGCTTGCCAGCCTAAATTACCATCGCTACTCATCTGATTGCTAATGTCCAGGATGTCACTAGGCTGGAGAAAACTCGAGTCGGCAGACGGATCATCGTGATAGTAAACATCAAAGCTGCCCGGAGGACCACTTTGCACCAACCGCCTGGCGGTCTTGAGATCGAGCTCGCTGGCGGGTGGTCGTCCC
>CAIYQA010000070.1 GCA_903928175.1 uncultured Spartobacteria bacterium
ATCTCGGCTGCAACCAACCGTTCGCGCTGGATGCGAATCTTCCCGATGCGCATGCGATTCTTGGAAAAACAGACCAGGACCTTCCGTGGCGGGGGGAAAATGCCGAAATGTATCGCGCGGATGACCGGACCGTCGTCCAAACCGGGGTGGAGAAGGTCGGGTACGAAGAATCGCAACTGCGCTCGGATGGAACAGTGGCTTGGGTGCGCACCAGCAAGATGCCGTTGCGCGATCATGAGAACCGGATTTTCGGCGTTCTGGGCACCTATGAAGACATCACCGACCTGCGGCAGGCGCGGGAGGCTCTGGAGCGGGCCAAGGTAGCTGCCGAAACAGCCAATCAGGCGAAGGACCAGTTCATCGCCGTTCTCAGCCATGAATTGCGCACGCCGCTGACGCCGGTGCTGGCGATTGTGACGGCCTTGGTGGACAAGGAGCAGCTCCCGGAGAATCTTCGAGCCGACCTTGAAGTGGTCCATCGAAATGTGGAGTTGGAAGCCCGGCTGATTGACGATCTGCTGGATGTGACGCGCATCGCCCAAGGCAAGATCACTCTGCGCAAGGAGACTGTGGACGCACATGCCTGCCTGCAAAGCGCGATGGGGATTTTTGAAAGCGAGATCGAATCCAAGCACCTCAAAATTTCTTTTGAACTCAAAGCTCGCAAACACTTTGTCTGGGCCGATCCGGCGCGGCTGCGCCAGGTGTTTTGGAATTTGTTCAGCAACGCGATCAAATTCACTCCCGAGCATGGACGCATCGACGTGTGCACGTGTGAGGTCGGCTCCCGGCTGAGAATAGAAGTGGTCGATACCGGCATCGGGATTGAGGCGGGAGCGATGGAGCGGATCTTTGACGCTTTCGAGCAGGTCGAGTTGACCCGAACCCGGAGGTTTGGGGGGCTGGGCTTGGGGTTGAGCATCGCCAAGGCGTTGGTGAACATGCATGAGGGGACTCTGGGGGTCCGCAGCGACGGCAGGGACAAGGGGGCCGTTTTTACCGTGGAACTGCCGATTGTGGAATCCATCGTTGAACCTTCGCCGCCTGAGAATGTTCCCGGAGCAATGGTGAGGGAACCCCGGAGAATTCTCCTGCTGGAAGATCATGAAGACACGCTGCGGATTCTCGCCCGGCTGCTGCGGAAGTGGGGCTATGGAGTGACGACCGCCAACAGTGTGAAATCCGCATTGGAACGCGCTTCGGAACAGCCGTTTGACCTGTTGGTGAGCGATCTCGGGCTGCCCGATGGAAGCGGGGTCGATGTCATGCGCGTTTTGAAAGACCGCTATAACCTGGCGGCCATTGCCCTGAGCGGCTACGGGACGGAGGAGGACATCCGCACGAGCCTGGAGGCGGGATTTGCCGAACACCTCACCAAGCCGGTCAGTTTCCAATCCTTGCAACTGGCCGTGCAGCGGCTCTTGGAAAAACGGGAATAGAAAGGGATCGGACTGAGGGGGCCTGGCTGTCTTTTGGGAACACAAAGGGGTTTTTCTTCGACTCTTCGCTGAAATTTTGGGAGAATCGGCTCCTCAAAAACCATGGAAATTTCTGTTCACAACCGCCAGCGCAAAGTCCGCGTCGCGCTTTCGTGGCTGCAACGGTTCGCCTCGGTGGCGCTTGAGGAGTGTCTGCGGAAACCGGCCCATGGAAAAACGCGGCTGCCGCATTTGGAGGAGGTTGAGGCAACGCTGGTCTCCGACGCGACCATTGCCCGCGTGCACCGCGATTTCATGGGAATCCCCGGAGCAACCGATGTGATCACTTTTGACCATGGAGAACTGGTGATCAGCGCCGAGACGGCCCGGGCCAACGCGGCGCAATACGGACGCTCCTTGGAAGAGGAACTTGCATTGTATGTGGTGCACGGCTTGCTGCATCTGAACGGGTATGAGGACAAGGAACCGGTCGCTGCCGCCCGGATGCGCCGGTTGCAGGAGCGCATGCTCGCGGAGTGCCTGAAAAAGGTGAAATGAACGAAACGCAGACCGAAACCCAAACGAAAATCGCGCTCGATGCGCCCTGGAATGTCATTGTGCACAATGACCCGGTGAACTTGATGAGCTATGTGACGATGGTGTTCCGGCGCGTGTTTGGGTTTTCAAAGGAAAAAGCCGAGCAGCACATGCTGGAGGTGCACCAAAAAGGACGTTCGGTGGTCTGGTCGGGCGGACGCGAACGTGCTGAGCTTTACGTGCAGCAGCTTCACAGCTATCTGCTGCTGGCTACCCTGGAGCGGTCCGTATGAATATCGAGCGTGATTCCGAGGGGGGATTTATTTTTAGCGAAGTGGAAGAGCCGCTGGCGGCGATGTTCCGGGCAATCCCGGCGGCTGCCGACCCGGAATTGAACAAGGCCGCCTTCGACCGGCTTTATCCCGATCCCTTTGCAGGAAAAGATACGGAGCTCAGTGCGGAGTGGGCGGATTATGTTCAGCCGGAATTGCGCGAGGGGTTTGAAAACGCCTCCACCACGGTGGAGATGGACCTTGCGCCGCTGGATGCGGGCGAGGAGGGGTGGGCGATTCCGCGCAGCCATGTGGATGCCTGGCTGAACACGCTCAACCAGGCGCGGTTGGCGCTCGCCGCGCGCTTCGAGGTGGGCGAAGCGGATATGAACCGCGCCGCACCTTATCCGCCGGAAAGCGAGCGCAACCTGGCGGTCTCACAAATTCACGTGTACGGGTTATTGCAGGAATGTTTGCTCCAGTCGTTGGAGGCGGGGGAATAGGACTTATAAGTCTTATAGGGCCTATGGGTCCTATTTCCCCGCCTGCGCGATCCATTCCGCATCGGGCGCGGCATAGGGGCGGAAGGTTTCCAGGGTTCCTTGCTGCTCGCTGTAGAAAAGGGCGCGGTGCAAGCCGAGATTGCTCGCTTTGGGGGAGTCGATGAGGCTGGCGGAATCGTTGGCGCTCATCTGGAAAACGACGCGCATTCCAAATTCGCTCAGGGCCTTGCGGCTCAGGAAGCGGTTGACGTTGTTCAAGGTGTCCAGCGTGACGATGAGGTGGATTCCGTGGCTGGCGCCTTCAGTAATAAGTTCGGTGAATTGCGCGCCCGGGCTCGGCCCCGCCTCGGAATCGCTCAGGGAAAACGCGAAATCGTCTTCGTGCCGGAGCTTCTTGAATTTTTGAAGATCGTGGACGAAACAGAAGATCGGGGCGTCTGTTGCCTCGCCGCCGCTGCGCGCTTTCAGTTCGGTCGCGATTTCATCCAAGGCTTGCGCAGCATTTGGCGGGCGCGCCACGGTGACGGGGTGGGGGATTGTCTTGAGAATGCTTTCGATAAAATCGCCCTCGGGCGTGCCGGGCGTTGTGGTGTGGAAAAGGACGAACTTTGCCGCGCCGACAGGGTATTGGGCCGCGAGCGCCAGCAGGGAAACGCCGAGCAGGGTGAGGGCGGCTTCCTCGCGTTGACCGACGATGAGCAGATGGCTGCCGCTCTGGCGCTGGAAGACGGCTTCGGTGGGGCCTTTGATGGAGTTTGGCGCTCCGAGCCAGGCGCGGGCGACGGGGGGCGCAGCGTTGGGGGTCGAGGCAAGGCACGAGCGCAGCGGCGCGTTTTCGCGGAGATCCGCCGGGGCGTTGCCTTCAAACACGATGGGGCTTCCATACGGGCCGGGATGTTGTTCGGCAAGGGTGTGGACTTTATCAAGCCATTGATCGCGCTCCTCGTCAGGGAGCCAGACGACCTGAAACGGGCTGTTGCCTTCGAGCGCTCCGGCGGCGTCATTGTAGATGCCTTCGCCCGGACGCGAAAGCAGGCGCGGAGCCGGATTGCTGTCATCCATGATGAGGTAGGCGTCGGCTTCGTTGCACTGAAGGGCGACGCGGATGACCATCTGGCCAAGCGTGGCGCGGGCCAGGGAGTATGCGCCCCCCAGCGTCTGCGAGCCGAGCAGGACGTGAATGCCAAAGGCGCGGCCCTGGCGCACGATGCGGTCAAAGAGCAGCGAAGCGGTTTGCGCGATGGCATCGTCATCCACGAAGAACTCCTGAAACTCGTCAATAATGAGCAGCGTGCGGGGGATCGGTTCGGTGCCGCCCGCGCGCTTGTACCCGGCGATGTCCTGCACGCCGAGCTTGCGGAACAGGTCGCCGCGCCGTTTCAATTCTTCGTCCACGCGTTCCAACACGCTCAGCGCAAACTCGCGGTCGCTCTCGATGGCGACGACTTTCGCGTGAGGCAGGCGCTTCTCGGCGTAGCACTTGAACTCCACTCCTTTCTTGAAGTCGATGAGGTAGAACTCGACTTGCGCGGGACTGCACGCGAGGGCGAGGTTGGTGATGATGACGTGGAAGAGCGTTGATTTTCCGGAGCCGGTTTTCCCAGCGATGAGGGCGTGCTGGCGCGTTCCCTTGCCGATGGCGAGGATCTGGTGCTTGGTCGCGCCGGTGCGCCCGATGGCGATGCGCAATTCATTGGTGGTGTCGTTGGCCCACATCTCGGCGGGGGCAGGCGCGATCTGCGCGAACGGGACTTCGACGCGGTTGGAATCAATGCTGCTTTTGCCGATCTTGTGCGTCAACTCGACGGCCAATTCGGAACTGGGCGGCGCATCCAAAACGAGTTCGGTGCCGGGTTCCGGCTTCTCGTTGTTGAGAAGGAATTGTCCGTTCTCGCGGCGGATGCGGATGCTGTTTGCGCGCAGTTCGTCGGGAGTGAAACCGTCGGGAAGCGGTTGCCGTTTGTCCCAGTGCAGCAGGGTGAACACGCCGCAGCGCGCCCCGCTGGTGGCGATGCTCTGAAGCCGGGCCGCAGCGGTTTCGCTGAAGGCGGCAGGGAAATCCGAGACGACCAGGAAATGGTATTTCTCGGCGACGCTCCCGGCTTGTTCGTTGTATTCCGTGATGGTCGCGTATTGGTTGCGCAAATACATCTGGATCACTTTTTCAATGTGCTCACAAAGTTCGGCCAACCGTTCTTCGATTTGGTCGCGCTGGGTCCAGATGCGCCGGTTGATAAGGCTTTCTTCGTAGTCGGAGAGCTGCATCAAGCCTGCAAAATTCTCGCCGAGCCCCACGGGATCAATGATCGTGAAGCTGATTTTTCCCGGGGGCGTTGTGGTGAGGAGGCGCAGAATAATCTGGTTGAGCGTGGCCGCGACGGCTTCGCTGCCGGTCTCGCTGGTTTCAAAAAGGAGCGAGCCTTCCGTGGGGAAGGAAAGCGCCAGCGGCACATTGATTTGCGGGCTGCCCGGCAGAGCGAGCCGCGGATCGTTCGGGACAGTTCCCGTCTGGGCTGCGATATCAGTGATGAAGCGCCCGAACTCTGTAGCGGGAAGGAATGTGGCGGAGGGCACCCAGGCTGCGATCAGTTCCGGGGTCCATGGCGGGAACCAGGCGTTTGCTGTGGCGTTCAGTGCGTCGAGTCTCTGGTACAGGGGGGAGATTTCGCGCTCCCAGCTTGATGCCAGTTCCTCCCAGCAATTTTTTTCATCAGCGGCCCACTGGCCCATCGCATCGTCATATTGCGCATCGAGCTGTTTTCTTTGCGCCTGCAATGCGGCTTGGATCGCCTCCAGCCGTGCAGCGCGTTCGGCTTCGATTTCTTCGAGTTTGCGATGAAAGATCGCTTCGTTCTTGGCCGTGGCTCGTGGCGTCTTGAGTTCGAGCTTTGCGCGGGTTGCCGCTTCAAATTCCTCCTCGACGGTATCTGCGCGATCCCATTGTTTGGAAAGCTCCGCGTGGGTTTGTTCATACCGTTGCTCGATTTTCCGCAACGTCTCATCGTACTCCGCTTGAACGGCTGCTTTGGAGATTTCGCCCAGCCGCCGGGCTTTTGCGAGCGCTTCCGCGAGCGACTCCGCAGCGCGGCCCGATTGGCTCCAGCCCTTGCGGTGGAGCAGGAGAATCAGTCCGGCCAGCCCCACGCCAAGCGCCACGGACATTCCACCGAGCGATGGAAAAAGGATGGTGACGCCGAGAAGCAGCAGCAGATACAGAACGGGAATCGGGGCATAACTGAACCCGCGTGGCAACGGGAATCGGCGGAATGCTTTGAACTCATTTTCGGTGGCGACCAGCGCTTCCGCAAAGCTCAGGAGCGGCGATTTTCCTTCCGGGGCAGGGGCCTGGGATTGCGTGGCGGTCGCTGTGCGGAGTTTTTTTTGGAAGCTCCAATACCCGAAGAACGACTGCCGGACGCGCTGTTCCAATGAGACAAGGAGGGCGCGTTGGGTTTCAAATTTTTCGAGCGATTGGCTCAACGCGGCATCTGCGGCGGCTTTGTCCGCGGCGCGCTGGTTTTGTGCCTGGAAATCCCGCATTTGCAGGTCGCCCATCCAGACTTCCTTGGCCTGTTTGGCGAGGAAGGGGAGATCGCGGACGCTTGTGTTGAAATAGTTATCCAACCGGGCGAGCCGGCCCGCATAAATCTCAGTCGCTTTTTGGCCCAGGGCGTCGCATTGGGTCTGCGACTCCTGGATCTGTGCGGCGGCGTTCGCTTCGGCTTGCGCAAGCGCTTCACGGTGGGCGCGGTTGAGGGCGAAACGGCGCGCGCCGAGATCGCGGGCAAGCTGCTCCTCTTTGCTGGCGAAGGCCGCGCAAGTAGCTTTGAGCCGGGCGAGGAGTTCCAGCGTCTGGCTGACACGCATGTCGGGGGTGCTATTCACAATCGTTTCTTACCTTTCTGAGAAGCGCGTCGAGTTCCTCCAGGACCCCAAGCGCCCGCATCACGCGATTGGGAAGTTCTTCGAAATATTGTTGCTCAAATTCGGCGCTCTTGATGTCGTGCCAATGCGTTTTGGCTTCTTGCCAGGCGACGAGGAGGTCTTTGGTCGCCTGGTTTAGGGTGGCGGCGCTGCCTTTGGTGCTCATGGATTAGGGGCCTCCGGCGAGGTTTGCGGCAGGGCGGCGCCCGGAGCGGAGGGGGAGTCGGTGTACGATTCGAGAGTTTTTTGAACACCGACGAGGTAGGCGGTTGCCTTTGGAATGTCGTATTCGAGAAACCCGCGCAGATCGTCCAAGCGCTTGGCGATCGGGTCGGCCACGCTGTCATAGCGCTGGCCCCATTGCTTGACGGCGCGCAGTTTTCCCTGCGCTTCGGCGAGCGTTTCCCGCCCCCGGCGCACCACGGCCTCCCGCGCGTGGAGCGCCTCGCGGTGCCCGGCCAGCTTGGCGCTGAGAAGTTCCTGCTCGGCTTGCTCGACCTTCTTGGTCAACGCGCGAATTTCGGATTCCCAGCGCACCCGCTGATCGTGCTGGAGCCACTGCCGTGTGCGGCGCACTTCATCGCTGGCATCGTCCAGGGCCCGGCGCGCTTTCGTCATGAAGACGATCAGGCGCGAGCGGAGCGCATCGAGCGCTTCGAGCGAGGTGATTTTGGCTTGAGTGGCCATGGATCAACGTTGCTCCAGGTAATCTTCGATACGCTGCGCTTTTCGCAAGAGGAAAGGAGTCTGCTTTTCCGAGATTTCCACGAATTTTTTGAGGACTTTCATGGTGGTGATGAATTCCTCGGCGAATTTTTGCTGCTCCTGGTCCTGCCAGGTTGAGCCCAGCGCCGCGAAACGGGCTTGGAGGGAGGTCGCTTTGTTGAGGAGATCTTCGTTGAAACGCTTCAACTCTGTTGCGAAGCGCCGCACCTCCTCGGGATTCATGATCGCTTGTGCCATAAATTTCTGGGGTTAATAAGGGAATCCGGCTGAGTTCCCGCGAAATCCCGCGGCGCTCAGCCGACCCTAGTGTTACTCCAATTTCTCCCGCATTCAACAAGAGGATTGGATAAAGCGTTGCGGTTTATCTCTGGGGTTTGGCGTCCAGTTTCGCCATTTCCTGCTCACCCAAAAGTCGGTTTGACACCGGTTGGTCGCTCTGGATGCGTCCGTCGCGCATCACGATATTGCGTTTGGTAAAGGCG
This sequence comes from uncultured Spartobacteria bacterium, assembly GCA_903928175.1. Taxonomy (GTDB): domain Bacteria; phylum Verrucomicrobiota; class Verrucomicrobiia; order Chthoniobacterales; family Chthoniobacteraceae; genus UBA695. The sequence continues at coordinate 7,863 of CAIYQA010000070.1, forward strand.
GCGATATCCGGCTCGTGCGTGACCATGATGATGGTGATCCCCTGGTCGTTGAGCCGCTGGAAGACGCTCATAATCTCGATGCTCGTGCGGCTGTCGAGATTGCCGGTGGGCTCATCGGCGAGGAGCACTTCCGGGTCGTTGATCAGCGCGCGGGCGATGGCCACGCGCTGCTGCTGGCCGCCGGAAAGCTCGTTGGGGTGATGTTCCGCGCGCGCGGCAAGCCCGACGATGGAGAGGGTGCGCTCAGCCCGTTCCCTCAACTCCTGGGTCGAGAAACGCTGGCCGGCATAGAGAAGAGGAAGCTCGACGTTTTCCAACGCGGAGGTCCGTGCCAGGAGATTGAAGCTCTGGAAAACGAAGCCGAGCTTGCGGTTGCGGACGGTGGCCAGTGCATCGCGGTCGAGGCGCGAGACGTCGATGCCGTCCAGTAAATAGCGCCCCGCAGTTGGGCGGTCCAGGCAGCCGAGCAGGTTCATGAGGGTCGATTTTCCCGAGCCGCTCGATCCCATGAAGGCCACGAATTCGCCTTTGTGAATGGAAAGCGAGACCTCGCGCACGGCTTTCACATCGACTTCGCCGGTGTGGTAAGTCTTTTCGATGGCTTCGAGCTGGATGACGGGAGTCATGATGAGCGCGGTTTTTACCGGAACCTCATGCCGCCGCCCAAAGGATTGGAGGGGGCGCTCGCCGACGCGCTTTGAGTGCCTCCGAGCGAGCCGATAATGACTTGGTCACCTTCGCTGAGCCCCTCAATCACTTCGGTGACAATGCCATCGCTGATGCCCGCTTTGATTTGCACCGGCGCGGGTTTCCCGTTGCGCAAAAGATAGACGGTTCGTTCGACGCGCCGCTCGGACTTTTTGCCGCCCGTTCTTTTGCCGGTGAAAGAGGGCTTGTCTTCGGCCGGCTTGCTTGCGGAGTCGGCGGTTTCGGGAAGCCGGAAGCGGAAGGCTGCGCCGCCCAGTTTCAGGACGTTCTCGCGGTGGGCTACGACGATGGAGGCGTTGGCGGTCATGCCGGGTTTGAGCTTCAAGTCGTCATTGTTGACGCTGATGACGGTGTCATAACTGACCACGTTCTGCACGGTGAGAGCGGCGTTGCGGACTTGGGTGATCTGACCGTGGAAGGTGCGGTTTGGAAAGGCGTCCACGGTGAAATCGACGTTCTGGCCGACTTCTACATTGCCCACATCCGCCTCAGCCACATTGGCGTCGATCTGCATTTTAGCAAGGTTGTTGGCAATGGTGAAGAGGATGGGGGCGGACATGCTGGCCGCGACGGTCTGGCCAACATCGACGCTGCGGGAAATGACAATGCCATCAATGGGCGAGTAGATCGTGCAGCGATTGAAATCCACGCTGGCTCGGGCCAACGCGCCTTCCTTGACCTTCACAGTGGCTTCGGCCTGGTGCAGGTTCGCCACGGCTTGGTCGAGCGTCGCTTGGGGTGCGGCGTTGCGCTGGCTTAATTCCTGGGTGCGCTTGAGGTTGATTTGGGCGAGTTCCAGTTCCGCCTTGGCGCTGGCGAGATCGCCCTCGCTCTGCATGACTACTGCTTTGTAAGTCGCCGGATCGATCTGCGCCACCACTTGCCCGGCTTTCACCGGCGAGTTGTAATCGGCGAACAGTTTCTGGATGATGCCGGAAATCTGGCTGCCCACCTGGACATTGATCACCGGGTTGAGCGTGCCGGTGGAGGTGACGGTTTGCGTAATGTCGCCGCGCGTGACGGAGATGGTCTGGTAGGTGACTTCATCCGCGTTGCGGTGGGTCCAATATCCCCAACCGCCCAAGCCGCCAATCAGCACGAATAGCAGGGGGAAGTAATATTTTCCGGAGTTCGATTTGGCTGGTAAAGCGGCCATGGGGAGAGCTAGTGCACCTTCGATTTTGCGAGACGATCGCGCTGGAAGGCGGCTTCGGCGCGTTGCAGATCGCGCAGGGCGATTTGGTAATTGTAGATTTGGTTGGTCAGCGAAGTGCGGGAATTGTTCAGGTCGCGCAGGGCGGTCTGGGCGTCCAGGCTCGTCGAGGCGCCTGCTTGGTATTGGGCTTGCAGATCGGTGTAGTTTTGCGTCGCGGCTTCCACCTCAGCGGTGAGCGCCTTGAGGGCTTCGCGTCCGGTCTGGACATTAATCCAGGCGGTTTTCACGTCGGATTCGACCGATTTCGCGGTCTTTTCAAAGTTCAACCGCGCTTGGGAGATTTTCTGGTTCGCGGTGATCAGGTCGATCTCGCGCTGGCCTCCGGTAAGGAACGGCATCTGGACGGAGAGCGTGGCGGCTTCGGCGTAGTTGCGCGTATCGCTGTCGCCGTTGGTGCGGGCCCACTGGGTGCTGGCCTGAGCCACGATTTTCGGGCCGTATTCCGCCACGACTTCCCCGCGCAACGCGATTTGTTGATCCACGCCGATGGCGCTTACCAAATAATCTTCCCGGCAAACATACGCGTTTTTAAGCGAGTCTTCAAAAGGGGCGCCGGGATCGGATTCAACGGGCGGTTCGGCCAACTTGAAATTGGTTTTTCCGCCGAGGTTGAGGATGTTGCTCAAGGTGTCGCGGGCGGTGTCCAGCGCGCCCTGCGACTGGATGAGGGTGTTGCGGGCTCCCTCCACCGTCGAGCGTGCCCGCAGCACGTCAATGCGCGCCACGGCACCCGCATCGAAGCGGGCCTGCGCCGGGGTCAGTTGCTCGTTGGCGAGATCCACGGTCTGCTGGTTGACATCCACAAGCTTCTGCTGTTTGAGCACATTGTAATACGCCTGCGCCACGCCAAAGAGCGTCTCGCGCATGGTGAACAGGTATTGCAGCCGCGCCGCTTTCGCCGAGAGTTTGCCATACCGGTAGGCCGGGAAAACGCTCGGGTCAAAAATCGGCTGGGTGTAGGTAAACCCGCTGAATTGCGTGTCGATGGCCGTCTGGACGAACCCCGCCGTGGAGGGTGTATCCACGATGTTGTTGTGATTGCTGCTGTGGTTGCCGGTATAACTCGCATTGCCGACCAATTGCGGGCCGAGGCGCGCCAGAGCGCTCCAGGGCAGCAGGTTGGCCTTGCGGATCTCGTAATACGCAATCCGGATGGTCTGATCGCTCGCAAGCGTCATATCGTAGGCTTCTTCCAGCGTGATCACCCGGTTGGCCGGGGTGTCTTTGCACTGCTGCGGCGGCGTCGGGGTCGCGGAGGCGGCGGCGCAGACAAGCAGCGCGGTGAAAATGAGGCGGTTTGTTTTCATGGGGCAGAGGGACATTCTCCGGGATTAAATTTCACAAAAATCGGCCGCAGCGAACGCATGGCTTCCAGCAATCGCGCGCGGTCTGGTTCGGAAAGGGGGGAGAGCAAATCTGCGAGATGGTTGTGGGTGATCGCGCGCGTGGCAAGCAGTTCGTTGCTGCCCGAAGGGCTGATTTCCAGCAAGACGCGACGGCGATCCACCGGGTCGCCCCGGCGGCTGATTGCCTTTGAGGTGACCAGCCCGTCAATGATCTTCGAGGTGGCGGGCAGCCCGAGCCCGAGGAAATCGGCAATCTGGGAAACCGAGGCCGTCCCGTGGCGGCTCAAAAAGGCGAGGGTGCGAAATTGCACCATCGTGAGCGTCGTGGCGGGATCATGCCGCAACTCGCACTGGAGCGACCCCATGATGAGCGGGAGCACTTCCAGGAATTCCACTGCGCACTCGAGCGCGGGTTCCGGTTTTTTTTCGTGAGGTTGTTCCATGTCGAAACGGCGGCGCAAATAGTGTGGAGCCGTATAGTTCGCGAAACGAAGTAATGGGGATTCATCCAAGAATCAAGGCAAAACTGTGGCGCGGGTTGCGACGGGGCGCTGAATGCAAAGTCTCCACATTACACCACTTTTAATTGCACCCCGCGGGCTCACGCAGAAGAATTTCGCCTGTGAACTCGGGATTGATCCAAGCACGCTTGCGAAATGGGAGCGGGGTGAGCGGGAGCCAAAGGGGGAATTTCTGGAACGCGCTCTTTCGACAATGGAACAGCGGCGTTGACGACGAGTGCTCACATCGAGAATGATGGGCCTGCATAGCCGAGGGGAGTCGTGTTTCTGACCCGGTTCGTAGCGGGAATTTGAGTGGGGCTGTAAAACAAATCTTTGCGAGGTTGACGGGGACGAGCACTGGATGGAGGTGGGCCCGTGTGTTGGAGCGTTCGGAGGGTAAGACGCAAGCCGCAATTGCGCGGCCTCTGTAGCCCAGAAGCTTGCTTTGGTGCATTTCTGTGTGGGCGTGTTTTTCATGGCCCTTGGTATGGTTTTGCCGTTAAACGCCCCGCCTCCACGCCAAAACTTCAGTGTAAATGGTGGGCAGTGAGGGGATCGAACCCCCGACCAATAGTGTGTAAAACTACCGCTCTACCGCTGAGCTAACTGCCCGAGATGAACCGTGCCGAAACTCTTATCCGGGGCGCGAGTGTGTGGCAAGGAAATCCGCGCTAATCGCCTTTTTCCGCAGCGCGCACTTTTTCCACAACGGCATACGCGTTGTGGTTGTGGATGGACTCAAAGTTCTCGGCTTCAACACGGTACCAGCGGATGTTCGGTTCCAAGTCCGAGCGCGCGGCGATGTTGCGCACGAGGTCTTCCACAAAAACGGGGTTGCGGTAGGCGCGTTCGGTGACGGCTTTTTCGTCGGGCCGCTTCAAAAGCGAATACAGTTCGGAACTGGCGCAGCTTTCAATCAACTGAATGAGATCCTCGATCCAGATCGGTTGATGGAAACGGACGGAGAAGGTGACCTGCCCGCGTTGGTTGTGCGCGCCGTATTCGCTGATGGCTTTGGAGCAGGGGCAGAGCGTGGTGACGGGCACGATGACCGTGGCCACAAAGTCGAACTCGCCGCCATGAGCGGTGGCGGAGAACCGGACGGTGTAGTCCATCATACCCACGGCTCCGGTCACAGGGGCTTTCTTTTCCAGGAAAAATGGGAACTCGAATTCGATATGTGCCTTCTCGGAATGGAGCTTCTGGCGCAGTCGATCGAGGATTTCGCGCACGTTGTCGATGTGGATCACCGGGCCGTGCTCGTTCAGCGCTTCCACAAACCGGCTCATGTGGGTGCCCTTGTAATGATGGGGCAGATCGACGGTGAGGGTGAACTGCGCGACAGTGCTTTGGACCGCACGGGCTTTGTCGCGGATCTGGATGGGATAGCGCAGATTTTTTACGCCGACCCGGTCGATGGGGATTTGCCGGTAATCGGGCTCATTCTGCGTATCTTTGAGTTGCTGGATGGGCTGGAGTTCCATGGAATCTACAAAGGAATACCATAGTTTCGGGTTTGGGCAAAGCCACTACCCGCAGAAAGGCTTATTTCTTTGGGCGCAAATCGTAGATCACCCCCCACGGTCCTTGCGCTATCAGCGGTGCGGTTTCCTTCCATGGGGTCGGGCCGCCGTATTTCTCCTGTTCGCGATTTCCCCAGAAAAGGTAATCCACGCCGAGTTCGCGGGCGCGGATTTGCCAGCCTGGCTCGCCCCGCAAAAGAGCTTCGAGCTTGGCATAACGGGCGGTGTAGTCGATGCCGTGGCTCCACAAATGGCCGTCATACCCGGCGACCACTTTGCGGCCGAGAAGGAGCAGGGGATGATTGTAGGTGGGCAGGCAGGCGAAGGTGGCGGTGACGGGGATTTTTCGCAGCGGAAGGGCAAGGCGGTCGAGTTCCGCGCGATGGGCCAGGATGGTGCCGGTATGTTCCGTGTCGTTGTGGCTGACGTCGAGCCCGCCCAGCAGGGAGACGGCTCCGGAGAAGAAGAGCGCGCAGCAGACCGCGACGCGCATCCACAGAGCGGCTTCCCTAAGCATGGCCCAAAGCGCGGGAAGCAGGGCGAGGTAACCCCAGAGCAATATTTTGGTATTGTCCCAATCCCATTTGCCAAGCATGACAAAACAGGCGAGCCGAAAGAGCAGAAGGGAGGGAATCGCCACAGCCGCGAGGGCAACGGTTTGGGGACGTTTGCGCCTCCACCAAAGCCAAAGCAACAGGGCGCCCGCGAGGAAGGGCAGAATCCCCATATTCTGGGTCCAAAAAATAACCGGGGATTGCGCCTCCGTCAGCCAGCCATTGGTAAAGTGGATCATGCTTCCGCAACGAAATCCGCCGGTGAGCAGCCAGATGAACGCCGTGGCGGGCAGGAATGCCAGCAAGCCAAGGCGAAAGATTTCCCGGCGCGGGGAAGGGAGGCCATTTGCCGCCGGGACGAGGAGCCAGCACCCAAGCATGGCCGAGAGGAAAAGAAAGGTGTGCAGGTGAAACAGCGGCAGGGTGGCGTAAAGCAGCACTTCGATCCACAGCGGCAGCCCGCGTTCACCCTGGAGCAACCGGGCGCGCCAACTCCACAACAGCACGAGCCCGGCCGGAATTGCGTAGAGCAGGCCGCGTTGGGTGACGAACAGGGCGAGCGGGATGCTTTTCCAATCGACTGCGTCCTGGTAGTTGGCAAACCTGCCGGTGGCAAAGAAGGTGAATCCGGCTAGGCCGCCGTTGAACAAAAAACCGGCGAGTGCAAACGGCCCACCCCAGCGCCAGAGCGCCACACCGGTTGCCAGCGCGCCAAGTAATCCCACCCAGGCGAGGCTGCGGAACACGTCCATGCCCGCGAGGGTCAGCAAGGAATTGAAGAGATCGACGCCGAAAGGATAATGGAGCGCGGTGGTCGCGAAGATCGGGTTCTCGGGCCAGAGCGCTGCGCCGTTGGCCAGGTAGCGGATGAAGGTGAGGTGCAAGGAAAGATCACCCAGATTGTTGGGCGACAGGAATGCAATGTCGCCGTCCTTCACGAAAGTCAGCCAGCAAAAAGCCCGTAAAGCGAAGAGAGCGAACATCACCGTCACGCCCCAGGCCACCCAACCGCGCACGGATTCCGTTTTTTGCAGATCACGCAGCGCGTTCCACGCGAGCGCGCCTAAGAGGAGGCCAAATCCTAGCGAGATCCGCGCCAGATGAGGGGTCAATCCCGAGCCAGTCCCGGCTAGGAGCGCGAAAACTGTTGCCGCGCAGAATGCGACTAATCCAGCGACGACGGTTCTCACGGGGCAGAGTGGGGATGCGGCACGAAATCCGGCTTGCGCCCTGGAAAGACAGGGGCAAAGCGGGCGACGCTAAGATAAAGTTTACCGCCGCTCATTGCATCCCGAAGTTGAAAGGGGCAAACGAAGTAGGACTCTTTGAGATGCGCTTCCACGTCGGCGACGCGGTCCTCTTCCGCGAGGATAAATCCCGCATCCATCACGGGCGGGGATTCCTTTTCATAATAACCGACGCTGGTAAAAAGACCCAGTGTCCACGGCAGGGGATGGTAGCTGGAAAGCAGGATGTTTGCCGGCATGTGCAAGGCTGCGGGATTGAGGGCAACGAGCCGGTCGAGCGGTTCGGTAAGCTTGAAATAGTCGGGCGTGGTTTGAACGTAAACGTAGGAGGGGAGGGTGAAGAAGGCTTGCGCTTTCGGTCCAAGAGGGGAGAGCGCGCCTGCCGGGAATGGAAGGATTTGTTCCCCGGGCTCGGTGGGGTGGCGGTAGTTGAGTTGCCAGGCCGCCGCAAACGAAGCGCCCAAGAGTGCCAGGCCGGGAATCCAGGCCGCTGTGGACGTGAACCGGCGCTCTTCCAGAAACCGCATCCCGGAATCGACCGCGCTGCCAAAAAGAAAGAAGAACGGCCAGAGGACGGAGATGATGCACCACGGCGTCTTGTAGGGAACAAGGCTGTAGGCGACCAGCGCGCCCAAGCCGTAGATGGCGAGGTAACGCGTGAGCCGGTTCATTCCCGGCCAAAGGGCGCGGGCGCTCCAGGCGAGGCCGAGAAGCACGGGCCATTCATAACGCAGCAGGAGCTGTATCCAGTAGTACCACTCTTTGATGTGGCCGTTGCCTTGCGTGCCGGTTTTCGACCAGACGGCGAAGGCTTGGAAAAAGTTCTTTGCGAGCTGGCTCCAGGGGGTGGGATCCAGGAATGCGCCGGAGTAGAAAAACACCACCAGCAGCAGGCTCACCAGGATCACATCGGCGAGGTTTTTCCGGCTCCACTGCTGGATTGCAGGGCGAGGAGGCAACCCGTCATCCGCGGATGCGCTGAATTTCTCCAGCAGGACCAGTGTGACCGCCGCCAGCCCAAATGCAGCCAGGTGGATGACGTGGGTTTCCTTGTTGAGCACCATCAAGGTGACGCCCATTGCCGCCGCCCAGAGCCCACGCACCGTGCCGCGCGCCCACAACTCCGCCGCGCCCCAGACCGCGAGGCCCATTCCAAAGACGAGCCAGGCTTCGTGGATGGCGTAGCGGGAGTAAAAGAGCATTCCCGGGGAAACCGCGAACGCCAGCGCCGCAAGAACACAGACGCGCCAGGGAATAAAGCGCCGGAATTGCAAGAGCAGCCAAACGTTGGCTGTGTTGATCAGCACCAGCGGCAGGCGAAGCATCACGATATTGCGCCCAAAGAGCGTTTGCGCGAGATAGAGGATGTAGAAATGGAACGGCCCGTGGTAATTGCCGGGATCGTATTGGTAATACCCCTGCTTTGCCATTTGATCCACAAACCACCCGTTCACCCCTTCGTCAAAGTGCGGCGGCTTCATCCCGAGCCACAGGAGCCGCAGAAGCAGCGCAAACGCCACGATGAGCCACTCGATCCATCGCGCATATTGCGGTGGGGTATCGGAAGGGTTCGAAGCGCTTTCGCTGGCCATACAAAGTCGTCGGAGGTGCAGGATCAATCTTTCATCGATTCCAGAGTGTCCAAGACCTGTTGCGCAACAGCCTTTGAGCCGACTCTGGAAATCCAGGTCCGCGAAATCGCCTCCGCATTGCGCGCGCCGGTCTCCCATGCGCTGACCTCCGCGCAGAGCGCGTCCAGGAAATGGTTGCTGGTCTGGCTGCAAACCGTGGTGCCCGAATCTGTGCCGATGAAATAGGAAACGCTGGCGATTTGCCCCGAGCCGACCACACTGCATCCGCAGCACAAGGCTTCCGCTGCCGCTATGTTGAAGCTTTCGTAGCGGGAGGACATGAAGAAGATTCTGGATTTTTTATAGAGGGAGCTGATTTCGCCATGCGGCAGGCGTCCATGGAAACGGATGCGCCCGTGCAGGTGGGTGTCCCTAAAATAGCGGTCCGCGTTCCAGCCCTTGGGAAGCTCGCCGATAATGTCCGCGGACCAGTCGGGATGAATCGCCAGAAATTTCTCAAGCGTCTCCAGGAGCAAGGGGAAGTTCTTCTGAAACGCATGCCATCGTCCCACGCTCACGATGCGGTTTTCGCGCACGGTCTGCGGGTCGGCCCGCATCGAGTCCTCCGTCACCGGATGCGGAATGAAAACCACCCTGGGAATCGCCGGGAGAAAACGCCGCAGAAAACGCTGGGTGCGCGCCACGGCAATCGGGGATTCGACGGCGTGAACGCGGATTTGCGCCATGCTCAAGGCCATACGCCGGTAGAGCAGCCCAGGGAACGCGATCAAACTCAGGCGCAGCAGCGCAATCACCGGGGCAAGCACTTTTTTCCAGGCCTTTCCCGAGTCTAGGCACCCTCCAAAAGTGGTGTAGGCGAATTTCCAGGGCCAGATTTCCGGCGAACGCACGCCGTCCGAATCCAATTTTTCGATCACGCGCGGCGTGGCGCTGAGTGCCGCCTTGCGAATGCGGTCGTATCGAGGGGCGGACCAGGTGTTCAGGATGATGGCGGAGGGATTCAGCTTTTGCCACCAGTCGGGGTTTGCAAAATCGTCCATCGTTCCCAAAATGAGCGGCAAATCGGCGGGGTGATTTTCCCTCCGCCCAAGAGCGACAAGCCGGGCGTCCACCCCGAGACTCCGGAGGCCCGCTACGAGCAACCCCATGTCCCTGCCCCAGAACGGGTCGCCGTCACGGTAGTTTAACGGGATTGCGGCTAATATCGGGCCTGTGGTCATTGCGCTCTTTTGGGTCACCATGGATCAGCGACTGCGCACTCTAGATTCAGGGTGGAAAATGTAAAGACCCCGTTGCTACTTCAATCGGTCGAGCAGTTGACGGAATCCGTCCAAGCCGGGGATGCGGGCGGCGACTTCGCGCAACGAGGCGAGCGCCGGGGGGATGTGGGTGAGGAAATGCGGATGTTCTTTCACCAACCCCAGGAACCCGTACGCGCCGAGTGCCTGCATGAGCCGTTGCATGGCGCAGAGGTCAAACTGTTGGCGGAAATCGTCGGCAACCGGCATGCCCGCTTGCGCGTACAGCGCGATGGCGTCCCCCAGCAGCGACTCGCGCTCGGCGGCGGTGAGCGTCACGTAGGGATCGTAGAGCAGCGAGGCGAGGTCATAAGCACCAAGGCCGGGGCGCATCCCCTGGAAGTCGATCAGGCAGGCGCGCTGTTCGAGAATCATGATGTTCTGCGACTGGAAATCGCGGTGCACCAGCACGCGGGGGAGGGTGGCCAACTGCTCGGCAATGGCGTTGAGGCGGGGGCGCTCGAGCAGGGCGTCCACGGCGGCGGGTGCGACTCCAAAATAGCGCCCGGCGCAGTTTTCAAAAAAATAGTGTTGTTCCCAGCGGTAAAGGTCCGCGTCAAAGGCGAGCTGAAACCGTGGCAGCGTGGGGCCTGTGGCGAGGTGCCCGCGCGTGTGCAGGCGGACCACTTGCTCCAACGCACTTTGGTAAAGCGGTTGGCGGAGCTCCCACGGTTCGTTGCGGAACTGCCACAAGTCTGTCTCGCCGAGGTCCTCCATCCAGATCAATCCTTCCTCGGTATCGTGATGCAGAATCGTCGGGACGCGGACTTGGAGCGATTCCAGGAACGCGGCGATTTCGCAATAATGCCGGTTTTCCTCCCGCTGGTTGCCGTATTTGACGAGGATGAGCGAGCCCTCGTTGCATACGGCGATGCGGTAGTATTTGCGATCCGACCCGCCTTTTTCCAGCGGTTCGATGCGGATGCGATCGCGCAAGAACTTGGGGAAACGGGCGACGGTCTGGTCAAGAAGTGCGTCGGGGATCATGGGAAAGGGGGATTAAAAATCGGTGTCGGTGTGCGTGCCGCATGCGCTTTGGTTTTCAGTGACGATGCAGCGGGTGAGGGTGCTTTCTGGAGCAATGGTCGTGCCTTCCCAGAGGATGCAGTCGTGCAAATGCGCCGACGGGCCGATTTTTGCGTGTGCCCCGACGCAGGTCGCCCCGGTGAGCCGGGCCGTGGGATCCACCTGTGCCGTGGGATGCACCCAGCAGGCAGCGGGATCGGCGGCACGCAGCGCGTGGTGTACCTGCAGGTAGTTTTCCCGCGTGCCCAGGTCCCACCAACCGCCTGCATCCACCACAACAGATCCCAGCGCAGTTCCGTGCGCGATCATTTCCAGAAAAGTGGGAATCACGGAGCGCTTTTCGAGCTGCAAACGGCTCAAAAATGCCGGGTTTACCAGATAGATGCCGGTGAAAAGATGCGTGCCGGGAGCGCGTCCCAGCCGATGGCCGATGTCGCGCACCCGGGCGGTTGCGGGATCGAACGCAATCTCGAGCGGTCCGCCGTGGCTGCGCAAGACGAGGGTGACTTCGTTGCCCGAGGCGAAGTGGTGAGCGA
>CAIYQA010000071.1 GCA_903928175.1 uncultured Spartobacteria bacterium
CCTTCCCAGCGTGAAATAAGCCCGAGCACGTCGAGCTTTGGAATCACATCCCTGCCCGCATGAGGCACCCTGCCCAGGGCGGAAATGATATGAGGATGTTTGCGGCAAAGCGCTTGGAGTTTCGGCTCTTCCGGACCGTCGCCCGCCACAACCAGTCGGACCGGGAGACCTTGCCCGGCCAAGTGCAAAACAGCCTCCGCCAGGATGCGCCAGCCTTTGCTTTCGGTAATGGACCCGACATGTCCCACCACGAATTCGCGTGCCCCGGAAAGATGCGGGCAACCGCGAAGCTGGAGATCGCGGATGGTATTTGGAATGACGCTGAAAGATGCGCTCGGCAGGTGGAAGAACTCCTCTGCATACTGCAAATTCGTTCGATCTACAGACACCAGCTTGCACCGGTATTTGGCGAGCCGCTGCGCCATGAAGCGATGGATTGCACGCTTGATGCGGTTGGACCTGAAGAGTTCGTGTGAGGAAATACCGTTGAATGTGGCGAGGGTGATCAACGGGCAGCCGACGGGGGGCTTTACCGGAAGAAATCCGCCGGACAGCCAGGCATCGTGGAAATGAACGACGATTTTGCGGGGACGATATTTTTTGTGCAATGCTTCCACCCATTGACTCACGGGCGAACGAAATATTTGTCGCAGGTGGCGCTCTACTCCCCACAGCCGGATATTGGGGATTTCCTCAAGCAGAAACGGCACTCCCAAACCGTCCAGTTGAGACCCGTGGGATTGCATCCACTCGGCATCACCCAGGTAGCCGCCGACGGCCAATACGCCCTCCTGTTGGTTTTGCCAGAGCAACAGCTCCCGCATAAGCGTCCATATCCCGGTCTGAGGACGCAGCGCCACTTGAAGGATGAGGCAGTCCACCGCCCGTGTACTGGCTTCCGGAAGAGATTCGCTATTCATGGTATTGTTTTCGACGCAGGATGATTTCTACGAGGCGTTCGCCATAAGCTTCAACCGAATAGGTGCTCGCCGCTTTGCGGCATTGAGGCGACATCTCGGTCGCCAGGCCCCGATTGCGCACGAAGGCAAGGAGGGCCTGCGCAAGCGCCTGGGAATCGCGCGCCGGAATGATAGAACCTGTCTTGCCATCTTCCACCACGCGCCCACAGTTGTGGGTCGCAATCACAGGGAGGCCGTGTGCCATGGATTCCAGTTGCGTAAGCGCAAAGCCGTCGGAGAGCGTTGGCAAAACAAAAACATCCGCCCCACGGTACCACTCTGCCGCGAGGTCGCGGCTCACGGGGCCATGAAACGTCATATTTGTTGGCGCGGCCGCCACCGCGCCCGGCAAGATTCCGAGCGGCCCGACGATATCAAAATGCATTTTCTCGCCCTTCAACAATTGTGCCGCCTCGATCAGATAATGGATGCCTTTTCGCACATTGACCTGCCCCAGCCAGAGAACGCGCAGCGTCTCTGATGATGCGGCTGGCGGATGGGGTGCAAAAGGCAAAGTCGCCTGCGATTCATAAGCAAGCGCAAGGACTTCGATTTTGGACGGATCGACGCCCTCTTGAATCATCATTTCCCGGGTCCATTCGGAATTGACCACAATCACATCCGCCAGCTCCCATTCACGACGAACGCGATCATAGTAGGCAGATGGGAATGGGCCTGGATTTCCCGCCACTTCGGGGTGCCGGAGCATTTCTTCCGCAACAAGCTGAAATTCGCCCGGGCCGGGGTCAATCTGGTCCAGGATCGTCAGAGATCCACGTTTTTTCTCTGCTTGCAACATCTCAAGGCTGGCATAGGAGTAGCCGAAAAAAACATCGTGCGCGGGCAGGCGCACTTGGGCAACCGCCCTGGCGAAGGCCGCATCGGTCTCGACATAAGCCTCGTGGATCCGCCCTGCGGCGACCCGCCTGCGTTCGCGCCATTTCCAGAGCAGGCTGCGCAAGGGAAAAGCATAAACCATCCCGGGGGGAATGTCGTCGCACCGCGCCGCTAACGCGGAGGCTGCCCGACGCTGACCGAACAGTTTAAGCATTTTTCTGACGCTGTGCGATTGCGGCGCATGCCAGTCCACCACCAAGGCAGCCAATTGTCCCCTTTGGTGCAACGCTCGCGCAGCAAGAAAATGCTCGCGCGCTCCTTTCTGGGCCACGATGACGCTCATTTTTGGTTCTTTTCCTGCGCCTCTTCCAACGAGGGTGTCCTGCCCGCCGGAGCCGGAGCACGACGCATCTTAAGGCGGGCACGATACCATGCGTCAAAGGGGAATTTTGCGAAAATGGAAATCATTCCCCAGAGAATCCAGAAATGTTTCATCCGCAAGGCGGACCCGGTGCTATTTACGGAAAGAGTGACGACATAAAGTGATATTAACCAAAGCATGACGCTCACATTCCGCAGCTTCCAAAATTGGATGATCGGCATCGCGCAAAACCAGAGAAAAAGGATCAAGCCCGGGATGCCGCCAGCCAGCCCCACATCCAGGTAGGTTGAGTGCGAGGCCCAATACTCCTCGGTTCCAGCGTAGCTCTTTTTCACTACATGCCCCCCGCCAATCAGAGGCGAATCCAGAACGCCCATGGCCGCCGCTTCCCATTCCTGCTCTCGTCCGGCTACCAACGCGCCGTGTTCAGCATCTTCCGCCTGCATTTCCTGTCGGCTTATCATTTCATTCAGGTGTTCATTCATTCCAAAGCGTTGCCATCCAACCGCCAACATCAAGACCACTCCAGCCAACCCGATCAGCAAGGGAAAGAGCGAAAGAAACCGGCAATTACCCGCGAACAAGAGTAGGACAATCAAACCAACCAGGGTGGAAATCATCCCACCACGCGATCCCGAAGCAATCAAAGCGGGGCTCACGAAGCAGAGTCCCGCCAGGGCTATGGTAAACAAAAGGATCTGATTGTTTTTGCGATTCCCTTGCGGCAATCGAAACATTAAAAGCCCAAAGAAGCCGACAACTGCAAGCGACGCTGTTCCCCCGAGCATGCCCGCATTTCCACGCGCAGTCCCCATGCGCACGACTTCCGACGCATCTCCGTACAACTCGGTGTCGAACGCCTGAACCGGTGCCCCCAAATGCAATTTAATAATCCAAAACACACACGCCGACAATGCTTGACCCAAGAGAAATGCTATAATAATCGTCCCTATCCTGTTTTCCGCCTGGCGCGCCATCACCGCCGCGACAACGCCCGTAAGAATGGCGAAGAGCAGAAGCAGAGGCAGTTGGGCACCCCCTCCGAAGAGAAAACTGATTGTTACCTGCCAGCAGAAATACGGCCCGACCGCGATCAGCAGCGGCTTGCAAGCCTCCAGAGATCGGCGCTGACTTTTGAAAACCAGCCAAACCATTGCCCCCGCAACCGCGATCTGTGAACTGGAAAGGGACGCAACCGGAGGATCGGGCACAACCTGTGCGGCTGTTAGCCACAAAATGCCTGAAATGGGGCTGGCATAACTAATGAGCGAGAGCCCCACCTCAATATATAGACCGAATGGATTATAGATCGCGGGAAAGTGAAGTCCAATGCATCCAAGAAACACAAAGGCGCAGAGCCACCATTCCCAGGGCTCGATATGAAACCACCAGTTTTCTGACATTTTATTGTTCATGAAACACCTTACTAAAAAACCATTCTCATCTCAGCTAAACCCCGGGCTTTATTACATCATCCACAGCGCGGCGGCGATAAATGACATAGCCAAACCGCCGGGCAACGGGTTCGTAGTTCTTATGCAATGCGCTGATCGCCTCGACTGGCATATCCCAGCGCAGGTGAGCAGTCTGCTCGTAATAAATTTTTGAAGCATTCTCTGTGCCTCCTTCCTCCACTCCAACCAAGACATCCGCAGAGCCGGAAGCAATTCCCTCGGCAACTCTTTTGGGACTCCACGAGGGACACCAGTCTGCCCAGATTCCTGGAGGGTAATCCTTCAATGCCCACAAGAGATTTCCATCGTCCACCAATACGCCGACCTTGCCTTTTTCAGGACGGACCAATGCAGCGACTTCGGTTTGAATCCAGGATTGAATATTGGGAGGAGTGTTGCCGACTGCGTACTGGGACATGATCCGGGACTGGTGTTCAACAAGGGTGTAGGGAGCCCTGGCATGGATATCTCCGACCAATTTCAGCCATCGGAGATTTGTGGCGGGAATCCATGCGATGAAGAGTCCGGCACCGAGCAGGCCAAGCATCCTCCCGTGGTTGTCCGAGAACAGGGTGTCTGTGCCGATGCCAGCCAGAACCACAAAGCAAGCGATGAAGGGAACGAAATACCAGGAATTGAACATCGGTTGAATCGCCCAGTTGATCAGGCCGCCAAGAAACAGGGACAGCAGAAGGATATGTTTTTGCAGGTTGAATGGCGGCAAACTGCGCACCGCCAGGATGGAAAGCGGTATCATCCAAAGAATTGGCGCAAATACGTGAAGCAGTTTGTATATAGTTGTTCCATTCCAATAGGAACCATACCCCTTGGCCAGACCCACGTTTGTCCTGAGCGCTGCCCATCCCCAGCCGTGTTGCTCTGCCCAAAGGGTGACAGTTAGAAAGGGCAGACCAATCAAAATGCCTGAGATGGCTGCCTTGAGAAACCATTTGCCGAATGTCTTTCGATGGAGCACCGACTGCCCCGCCATCCAGACAAACCAGATCGCACCCAATGTGGGCTTGATTGCCAACCCGACCCCCACAATGAGATTGCCGAGCATCCACCATCTACCCC
>CAIYQA010000072.1 GCA_903928175.1 uncultured Spartobacteria bacterium
ACCGCTGAGCTATAGGCCCAAATAGCTGTAAATCAAGAACTTATGAAAGATGGAATTTTTTGAAGAATTGACTCTTACGCTGTTTTTGCTACCCGCTGCACTGTAATGAGCGCAAAAACGGGAAAAACCGTTAAAAAACAAGACTTCAAGACCCGATCCGACATAAGTCAGGCCGCTACTATGCCAGAGCCTTCGCGAATGGCAAAGAAATCTGGAAGTGGTTGAAAACTTCCCGCTTCGGCGCGGCCGGAGGCCCGCCTCACCGAGTTTCTCAAGGGTGCCGGGAGCGAAAGGCGACTTCGAAGCCTCTGAAATACAGCAACTTAGCCAGTAATCGTCCATCTCTCAATGGTGCTGATTTCAGGCAAGGCTTGGCTTTTACTGCAATGAGGATACTTGATAATTTTTGGTAGTCGTTTGCTACGGTCGCGTTTGAAGAGAGGGGACGCATAATCCCCTGCTCTAAGCAGGGTATTTACAGAGTAAAAAAGATATTTACGATCAGAAATGCCGATTTTGCTACCCATTTTTGCTACCTTTTCTGAACGATTTGAAAAAATCTCGTTGGTTCCTCAAAATTGCTACCTGCAAAACGGCCGAAGTATGCGGAAAAGCAGGAAAAATCCCCTATGATCAGGAACAGCCAAGGGGGGCGTTAAAGACCAGTTTGGAGGTCTCTTCGCCGATGCGAAGCGGATGGAGAAACGGATCACCGACGAAACTTCGAAGAAAGTTTCAGCCGACCGAAACACACCAGAACGCGAAGCAAAACTCCGACCGTCAGAACGCCCGCATCAAGCACGACAAGTCACTCAATCGGGTATCCGGTGCAGTGGCAGACAGCCACTGTCCTGCCACTCAATTCGGATTTTGACGGGAGTGGGTTTTTGTCGCAAACCGTCAAGAACATTGTCGCATCCCGTCGCCATCTGTCCGCTAAGCCTTTGTTTAAGAGGCTTCGCGGACAGATGGGTTTAAGATGGTGCCGATGGCCGGACTCGAACCGGCACGGGAGGTGAATCCCAACGGATTTTAAGTCCGGTGCGTCTGCCATTTCGCCACATCGGCATGGGCTGTTTCCCAGCAACTTTCAGAGCAGTCAGTGGATTCAGGTTGCGCATGTGCTGCGAGATGTTCTACTTTCCTGCCATGCAATCCCCTGAAACGCCAACCAAAGCTCCTGGGGGCCGAAAATATCAGCGCCTCCAATTTATTCCAGTAAAAGATAGCCGGAATCGAATGGTGCCAGTTTGTGGCAGCGCGGCGCGAACCGGGATCTGCCTGGCGTTCACTTGACCCCATGTTAACCCGTCGTCCCCGCCGTCTCCGGTCCACCCCGGTCCTCCGCTCCATGGTGCGCGAAACCCAGGTCGCGGTTGCGGATTTGATTTACCCGCTCTTTGTGAGCGAACGGATCGCTTCGCGCACGCCGGTAACCTCCATGCCGGGCGTGTTTCAATTCACCGTCGAAGAGGCGGTCGCGGAAGCGCAGGCAGCCTGGGGGGAAGGCATTCAGAGCGTGCTGCTCTTTGGAATCCCGGCAGAGAAGGACGCTCTGGCGCAGCAAGCATACGCGGCGGACGGCATCGTGCAACGGGCCGTGCGAGCCATCAAACAAGCCGTGCCGCAGATGATTGTCATCACCGACGTCTGCCTGTGCGAATACATGAGCCACGGCCATTGCGGGATCGCCCACATCGAGGGCGAACACGTTCGCGTGCTCAACGACGAGTCGCTCGAACTGCTGGCCCGCGCCGCGGTTTCCCACGCCGCCGCCGGAGCCGACGTGGTGGCTCCCAGCGATATGATGGATGGGCGCGTGGCCGCTCTCCGCGAGGCGCTGGAAGCAGCCGGTTTCCAGAACACCGCCATTTTAAGCTACGCCGCGAAGTTTGCCTCGGCGTTTTACGGGCCGTTCCGCGATGCGGCCGATAGCGCCCCGCAGGCGGGCGACCGGCGCAGCTACCAGATGGACCCCGCGAATGCGCTCGAAGCGCTGCGCGAAGTGGCGCTGGATATTGAGGAATCCGCCGACATGGTGATGGTCAAGCCGGGGCTCGCCTACCTGGATATCCTGTGGCGGGTCAAGGAGCGGTTTGAAATGCCCACGGCCGTGTATCATGTGAGCGGGGAATACGCGATGGTCAAAGCCGCCGCCGCCAACGGCTGGCTCGACGAGCGAGCCGCAACGCTGGAGGTGCTGCTCGCCTTCAAACGCGCCGGAGCCGATCTCATCATCACCTACGCCGCGCGCGACGCGGCCCGGTGGCTCCGGGACGGCTGAGGGCGGCAGGCATCGGACAGACCCGGTCTCACTCAGAGAGACGACGGCGGGAACGGCTTGGGTTCACCTGATCAAAAAGCGATTGTAAAGAGAGAGGGATTTTTGTCTGTTTAAGCATACGCAACAATGCGTATTGCGTATTTTGAGCGTATTTCGTATAAATGCGCAGTAACAGAAAGCAACCCTCTGAAAAAACAAACGATGAAAACTCTCTTTAAAACCCTTGGCGTTTTGATTTACGCAGGCCTCGCCCTGACGTTACCTGCTTCCGCCGTATTGGTTGATTACTCCGTGGATGGGGTGGCGGCGCAGCAGTTTGCCAGTCCCGTAACCCCGCCTGCCGATGCTCCCTGGGGAGTGTCGGGTTATCCTGGCGATACCGTGGCGCTCGAATCTTACAAAGGAACCTTTGATCTCACCGTGGGCACCACCACCCAAAAACTCAATTCCCTCCTCTGGTCCGTAAATTACACCTATGGAGGAACGGCAACCGACCCGAATGTTTGGAATGATGTTTCGTTCACTCTGAGTGCCGGTCGCACCCTTCACATCGGCGACGGAACCGCGCTCCTGGATCAATCCGGTTCGTTGACCGCAGGCTGGGATAACGATTACCTCGGGCTTTCCGAGGGGTCAACAGTCACCCTCTTCACACAGGGGTATCAGATTGACATCACCCCGCTGGCTGTCCCGGCCTCAGGGGCGTCCAACTTCGACGGGAATAATCCCTGGGAACAGCCCGCGCAGGATATCTACGCGCGCTTTGTGGTGACCGAAGCTCCCGGGGGCCTCGTAGCCGCCCCGGAACCCGGAAGCATCCTGGCGCTGGCCGGTTTGGCTTTAATCTCCTGCGGTTCTCCCGTGGTCTCCCGATTGCGCTCCAAAAAATAAGCGCGAACGGATGCGAATGTGCGCCGGGAGGAGTACTCCCGGCGTTTTTTATTTTTCGGCCCAGCACCAGGAACACCGCGCCGGAGCCGATCCCATCCTCACCTACGCCGCGCGCGACGCGGCCCGGTGGCTCAAGGGGAGTTGAGCGAGGCCGACCCGCCCCGAACTACTGCGTGGGGGCGGTGTAAACGTATCGGGTGCACGTCCAGACACCGTTGACCTTCGACAAGAGCTGCACGTAGATTGGGCGTCCGTCAGTGGGAAGCGTGAGGGTCTTGCTCAGGCCTGTTCCCTCGTTGAAGCCGGAGTAAATATCATAGCCGCCCACCTTGCTGCCCACCACGAGTCCATACTGGGTGACACCCGTTCCGGTATCCCAAGTGAAGGTCGTAGAGGCCGAAGGCAGCGTGTCACTGACGGCGGGAGAGATCATTTTGGCGCTGGATTCGGACGCGGGGGAAGTGATGGTGAGGGTGCCGGTGGCAGGAAGGGTAAGCGTCAGGTTGGCGAGGGTCAGAGGGGAGCCGTTGACGACAGTGGAAATGGAGTGGATGAAGGGCGCAGTGCCGGAGAAGGCGGGGGAGTTGGCGAGGGGGGCGGAATTGGTGAGGGTGGCGGAGTTGACGAGGGTGGCGTCGCCGGTGGTGGCGAGGGAGTACGTGGTCGGAGCGGTGATGGAGAGGGAGCCAGAGGTGAGCGTGGCACCGGAAGCCAAATTGACGATGCCCGCCGGGGTGCCGCTGAGGACACCGAAAGCATTGCCGCTGAGGGTGAGGACCTTGGTGCCACTACTGATAGCATTGGTGACATTGGTGCCGCTACTGATAGCATTGGTGCCGCTGAGGGTAATGACGCCGCTATTGGTGATGCTGCTGGCGGAGATGATATTGAGGGTGCTGCCGAGGGTGAGGGTGTCGGCGCGGGCGTAGTCGCCAATGGAGAGAGTGGCTCCACCGTAACAATAGTTAGAAGAGGCAGTATAGTTGGATGCACCCGCACCACCTTGATACGAGTATTGGTATGCGTAGTAGGTGTAGCTATTGTACTGCTCCCATTTTCCATTGATCATTGAGTACAGCCGCACGTAGATAGCACGTCCATCCGTCGGGAGCGTGAGGGTCTTGGATTGATTGGTCCCTTCGGCGCCGGTGTAAAGATCGTGGCTGTCGGGCGTGCTGCCCACCCAGAGCCCGTATTGGCTGATCCCCGTGCCCGCATCCCAACTCAAGGTGACATCGGATGAAGAAAAGGTGCTGCCGTTTGTCGGAGTGAGCATTTGCGCTTTGACAGCGGCCGGTGGGGTAGAGGCGGTGTAGGTGTAGCTGTTGTACTGCTCCCATTTCCCGTTGATCATCGAATACAGCCGTACGTAGATAGCACGTCCGTCCGCCGGGAGCGTGAGGGTCTTGGATTGATTGGTCCCTTCGGCACCGGTGTAAAGATCGTGGCTATCGGGCGTGCTGCCCACCCAGAGCCCATACTGGCTGATCCCCGTGCCCGCATCCCAACTCAAGGTGACACTGGGTGAAGAAAAGGTGCTGCCATTTGCCGGGCTGAGCATCTGTGCTTTGACAGCGGCTGGCGCGGTATAAGCGGTATAGGTGTAGCTGTTGTAATGCTCCCATTTCCCGTTGATCATCGAATAGAGCCGCACGTAGAGAGGGCGTCCGTCTGCCGGGAGCGTGAGGGTCTTGGATTGATTGGCTCCCTGGACCCCCAAGTAAAGATCGTAGGTGCCGGGCGCGCTGCCAACCCAGAGGGCGTATTGGCTGACGCCGCTGCCCGCATCCCAGCTAAATGGAACCGTGGCAGAGGAAAGGGTGCTGCCATTTGCCGGGCTGAGCATCTGCGCTTTGACAGCGCCCGGTGCAGTATAGGCGGTGTAGGTGTAGCTGTTGTATTGCTGCCAGGCTCCGTTGATCATGGACCAGAGCCGCACGTAAATAGCGCGTCCGTCCGCCGGGAGGGTGAGGGTCTTGGATTGATTGGCTCCCTGGGCTCCGAAGTAAAGATCGTAGGTGCCGGGTGCGCTGCCGACCCAGAGCGCATACTGGCTGACGCCGGTGCCCGCGTCCCAGGAAAACGTCGTGGAGGTGCTGGGGAGCACGGTTTGATTTGCAGGCGCGGAAAGCCTCGCTTTAACAGGTCCAGTGGCCGCAGGATCTTTGTAGGTATAGAACCAATAGTTATTGGGCTGCCAACTCCCGTTCACATAAGAC
>CAIYQA010000073.1 GCA_903928175.1 uncultured Spartobacteria bacterium
GCATGTCGCCCAAGGACGCGCTCAAGTGGGCGATTGACCAGGAGCTGGGCAAGACGAAGAAGCAGCTTGAGAGCGTGCGTGAGCAGGCGAAGCCGCCGAGCACGCGGGACATTGATTTTACCTTAGTCCATGAGACCGACTGAGGAAATCCTGGAGGAGATTGACGGCTTCGCTGAGACCGGCGTTTTCGGCTGCTTGTTGCCGAGTGAGGACGCGGTGGGCGATACTGAGGGGGATACGGAGGCGGAAGAATGAAATATCCCGACAAAACCGCGATGGTTGTTACCCATCCGATCTTCGCCTCCCAGGCGGAGCGTTTGGCAAAAGACTTTGGCCGGGTGTACTTGGTGATTCCCTGGCAGTCGCATTCGTTCCCAACCATCCGTGCGGGCCGGACTGGCGAGGGCTTAAAGGGCGTAACCAAGATCGACTCCATTTGGGGTAAGGAATTAGACCAAACCGACATCGTAATTTTTCCCGACATCTATTTCCCACAGGAACAGATTCGCCTAGAGAAAATGGGCAAGCTGGTTTGGGGCGGACGCAACGGCGAGGAAATTGAAATCTGGCGTCCGCTCTGCAAAAAGGTAATGGAGTCGGTTGGGCTTCCGACCCAAGAGTGGTCGAAGATTAACGGCATGGACGCGCTGCGCGCCTACCTGAAGGCGCACAAGGACCAGCATGTAAAAATATCGAAGTGGCGCGGGACGTTCGAGACGTTCAAATCTGACAGTTACGACCTGTCCGAAGTTAAGCTGGATGAAATCGAGCACGCGATGGGCTGCTTCAAGCACGACGTGGAGCTTTGCGTCGAGGCTGATTTACCCGGGGTTGAGGTTGGCACCGACACATGGTGTGTTGATGGCCAATACCCCAACGCGACCGCCGTGGGAATTGAGGCGAAGGACGTTGGTTTTTGCGCCGAGTTCATGGCGTGGGATAAAATCCCTGAGCCGGTGCGTCGGTGGAATGAAGCGATGGCTCCGATTTTCGAGCGGTACGGCTATCGCGGGTGGCTGTCGAACGAGATTCGGATTGCCGAAGACCACATCCCTTACTGCATAGATCCGACCTGCCGATCCCCTTCGCCACCCGGGGAACTGCTTCAAGAATTTTATCTCAATTACGCTGAGATTATTTGGGAGGGCGCGAATGGACGAATGGTGGACCCGGTACCGGCTGCAAAATACGGGGTTGAGGTGATAATGAAATCAGCCTTCGCGGAGGCCAATTGCCAGCCGATTGAGTTTGATCCGGCCTACGCGAACCAAATCAAAATTTACAACCCCGCGGTGGTTGACGGGAAAAGCTACGCCATCCCCCAGGACGAGGAAATGCAGGAGTGTGGTGCGATTGTCGGCTGGGGCGATACCATCCAGGCGGCAATGGATCACATGAAAGAGGCCGCCGACACGGTGAAGGGTTACGGAATCAAAATCCCTAATGGGGCTGTGGAAGGCATCATGGAGCAAATGCAGGAAATTAACGACTCCGGCCTGGAAGTCTTCACTCTCGACAAGAGCGCCAAAACCCCTTAGCAATCCTCAACTGAGGCGACGCCACCGCCTGCCTCAAATGTCATTTTCCAGCCAAGTCGATAAGTCAGGCCCATTTTTAATCTCGTCGCTGCCTGCGGGGATAACGGTTGGTTTTCCATTCCAGGCGGTTGCTGACTTGCTGGTCCTCGACACCGGACCCACCTCCGCCCCCTACGACCCGGCGCATGTGCTGGTCTTGGGCAGCGACTACACTCTGTTCTCGGGCGGGGGATATAATTCCCTGAACCAGATGCAGCCCGGTTCGCTGTCTGTGGTTGGCACCGGATCAAACGCC
>CAIYQA010000074.1 GCA_903928175.1 uncultured Spartobacteria bacterium
ATCACGGACAGGCGGGAGGCGGAACTTGCCAAAAACGGCATGATGCCCCTTTCTCACTGGAAGAATACCGATAACGCCGTGTTTGTCGGGGCTCAGTCGCTGCAAAAACCGGCCCAAAACGACGATCCAGACGCCACGGCCAACGCAAATCTCTCGGCACGGCTGCCTTACCTATTTGCGACCTGCCGGTTTGCGCATTACTTGAAGTGCATTGTCCGTGATAAGATTGGCAGTTTCAAGGAGCGCGGCGACATGGAGAACTGGTTGAATAATTGGATTACCAAATTTGTCGCGGCGGACGATACTGCTTCCGAAGAGATCAAGGCGCAGCTTCCTTTGCGGGAAGCGCAGGTCACGGTGGAGGAGATTGCCGGAAATCCCGGATACTATTCGGCGAAATTCTGGATGCGTCCCCACTATCAACTTGAAGGACTCACGGTGTCTCTTCGGTTGGTGTCGAGACTCCCTTCCGCTAAACAGCAGGGTTAGTTCTGAAAATTATCAATCATTCCACTCTTTGAATGTGTGCCGCAAGGAGCGGGAAACCAACAACATAGGCGCATTAAAGGAGATAAAATTATGGCATTTGATGCCTTCTTGAAAATTGCAACGATTCCCGGCGAATCCACCGACGACAAACATAAGGATTGGATTGAAGTGCTGTCCTACAGCCACGGCGTCAGCCAACCCACCAGCGGATCGGTGAGTAGCGGTGGCTCACGTAGTTCAGAGCGCGTTGACCATGCGGATTTCACCATCCGCAAGGTTCTCGATAAAGCATCCCCGAAGTTGGCTCTCGCATGCTGCAAAGGCGAGCACATCACCGATGTGACCTTGACCCTCAACCGCGCAACCGGCGACAAGCAGAAGTATATGGAATACAAACTGAGCGATGTTATCGTTCGTTCAGTTCGGCCCGGCGGCTCGACGAAGGAAGGCGAGACACTTCCCATCGAAGAGGTTTCCTTTGCCTACGGTAAGATCGAGTGGACCTATACCGCGACTGACCATGCGACCGGCAAGGCTGCAGGTGATGTCAAGGCGAACTGGGATCTTAAGAGCAACAAGGGCGCTTAATCCCAGCCGGATTTTCGTCCAAAATATCTCATAATGCGTCCCCCCCCGAAAGGGGGGGGAGTCTTTTATGCCACTATCCGGCCTCATAGCCTCAGGAAATCTTGATGCGGCATTGCAGCAGGTCAAGGAGAGCATTCGTAACTCTCCGGCTGATCCTTCGCTGCGGTCGTTGCTTTTCCAAATCTACGCAATTACGGGAAACTGGGAGGGCGCGTCAACGCAGTTGAATGTTCTCTCCGATCTTGGCCCGGAAAACGAGATGTTCGCGCAGGTCTATAGGCGTGTGCTTCGGTGCGAGGAAACGAGGCGGGCAGTGCATGGGGGTAAAATCCAACCCGTTGTTTTCGGCGAACCAGCGGAATGGGTTGGTTTTCTTGTTCAGGCAAATCAGTTGTTTGCGTCTGGTGAAACGGCCGCCGCCGTCGAACTTCAACAAAAGGCATTTGAAGTCGCGACCCCGACCCCGGGCAAACTGGACGGGAACCCATTCGAGTGGATTGTGGATGGCGATTCCGCTCTTGGGCCTCTTTTGGAGGTCTATGTTGAGGGGAATTACTGGTGGGTTCCATTTTCCCGAATTCAGAGCATCAGTTCCGAAGGACCGAAATATGTCTTGGACAGCGTATGGTTGCCGGTCGAATTTTGTTGGATTAACGGTGGCATAGCTGCCGGGTTCATTCCAGTTCGCTATTCCGGCTCCGAGCAATCTTTCGATCCTTCGTGTCAAATGGCACGCAAGACAGATTGGCGCGAAATAGCTCCCGGCTGCTTCCGCGGCGACGGCCAACGCATGTTGATGACCGATGTGGGAGAATATCCGGTGCTCGATTTCCGTAAGCTGGAGTTTTAATGGCCGAACTGATTACCACCGAACGTCTTCAACCTTGCCTGCTCGACAGGCTGACCGACTTGTCGCCGGATCAGAAGACGGGAGGCAAGGGTGATCGTGTCATTTCGATGGTTCGGTATCGTGAGGGGGTGCTTCGGGATCTGTTATGGCTGATGAACACCAGCGCGCATCTTTCGGAGGAAGGGCTTGACGGATTTCCTGAAGTTGAGAAATCCGTATTGAATTTTGGCACCCGCAATCTTTGCGGGGTAGTCTCCACCAGCATCGACCTTAGGGACTATGAAAACCAGCTTGGCGATGCGATTTCCTTTTTCGAGCCGAGAATCAATCGGAAGTCATTGAGTGTGTCAGCGGTGGACGACCCTTGGAAAGCGGAGAAAAATTTGCTGGCGTTTGAAATCCGCGGCGATCTGTGGGCTTACCCGATGCCGGAACAGCTCTGCATTGAGACCAAGGTCGATCTGGAAACCGGCGAACTCGCAATCAATAAGAAGTGAAGCCCTCGAACACATTTGACCCGTGAACAAGAGGCTCCTCCATCATTATAATAACGAGCTGGTGCATTTACGGCAGAGCGCGGCCGAATTTGCGCGCGAGTTTCCGAAAATCGCCGGGCGACTGGCGTTGGATGCGGATGGAAAGGAAGCCTGCCAAGATCCGTTTGTCGAAAGGCTGTTGGAGGGGTTCGCATATCTGACGGCTCGAATCCAACTTAAATTTGAGGCCGAATTTCCGCGTTTTACCGAGGCTCTTCTGGAATCGGTATATCCTGATTATCTTGCGCCGTTGCCCTCGATGCTTATTGCTGCCTTCGAGCCGGACTTGAACGATGGCGGTTTGGCGGACGGATACAATATCCCGAGAGGAACCTTGCTGCGAAGCAATCTGGGAGCGTCCCAAACCACCCCTTGCGAGTTTCTGACCGCTCATGACCTTACGCTTTGGCCGCTTGAGATCGGCGAGGCGGGCTACGTGACCCGCGAAATCGACACCCTTGGTTTGCCATCCCAGCTTCAGGCAAAAGCGGCATTGCGCATCCGCCTTGACGTGACTGCAGGCCTGGCCGTAAATGCGCTGAAGACAGATGAGTTGGTATTTTACCTTCGTGGGAGCGGGGATATTCCGTATCGCATCTACGAGCAGCTTTTTTCCAAAGCGAAAAATGTCATTGTCCAGACGGGTTCTGGGCGACTCAAAACTTCCGTTG
>CAIYQA010000075.1 GCA_903928175.1 uncultured Spartobacteria bacterium
AGATGGGCCCATTGACCGTTGGCGCGTAGGACTCGGAGTTGCGCAACGGCGTCGGCATTTTCGGCAAGCCAGGCCGTTCCGGGTTGCTTGAGACGTGCCTGAAGGACGTGCCGATGGCCTGATTCGATCAGGCCGGAGCCTATGGGCAGGTCCAGGCTCAGAGCGCGGGGATAGTCGAGCTGATCGAGGCGGTTGCCCAGATAACGCCGGGCCGCCCGCACAGGGGCCGCTTCGTCCGGGACGTTTGGCGCTTCCATGTGTTCCTCAAGTTCCTTGAGGATGCTCGCCGCCGCCCCTCGCTTGAGCCGCTTTTGCTGCACCCTGCGCCAGTAGCGGGATGCCTTTGGCCGACAGGATTCTGCGGCGTCCGCCAGGTATTCGCTGGCGTGAAAATAATCGAGCAGAAAGCGCTCCTGCTCCCCGAACACCTCCCGGCTCTGGAGGCGAATCCACTCGGCACCGTCGGCGACGACATGGATTTGGCTCTGCAAGCCCCAGCCCGCTTCTTTGGCGCAATGCCCCCAGCGGCGCCCCGT
This sequence comes from uncultured Spartobacteria bacterium, assembly GCA_903928175.1. Lineage (GTDB taxonomy): Bacteria > Verrucomicrobiota > Verrucomicrobiia > Chthoniobacterales > Chthoniobacteraceae > UBA695. The sequence goes on from CAIYQA010000075.1 coordinate 537, forward strand.
TGTCTCCACGCTGCCAAAGGTCGCCCCGTAGGTAATCTCGATCCGCCCTTGCGCCCGCGCCGCCACCAAGCGCATTTCCTTCCATTCGCGCGGACGCTTCTGTTTGCGGCCCGAAGCCTGGAGCGTGCAAATCATCGTGCCGTCAGCCTCCGCCACCACATGCTCGGCCCCCCGCGCTGGCAGAGTTCCAAAGGTTTCCTCATAAGCGCTCTCCATCTGGGACTTCGCTCGTTGTGCATGTCGCAAGGTGGTTCGCCTCACCGCGCTGGCGTTCAGGCTAAAGCCGTAGTGTTCGGCCAGACGAAAGTTGGCCTTCGCAAAGGAATGCTCGCTGCCGAAATCGCTCAGAACACGCTCCAAGCGCCGGGAACGCCCCCGGTTGGTCACGCCGATTCGATTCGCAAACACCCGCAGATAGCTCTTGCTTGGGCTGCGCCAGATCGACTCCTGCACTTCCACGCGTCCAAAAACGCACCACCACTTCAGCGTTTTTTTTTACCGGGATAGCACGAAGGGTCTTTCTTTTTCATCTCGGCAGCCACTCGGGCATGGGCTCCGCTGGCCCAGTCTTGCATGGTTTGGTTGCCCAAACGCCGCAGTTCCTCAATAAGCAGTTCCTCAATTTCGTCCGCCGTCCGCAACTCGCCTCCCTCGCTCTCGGCCAATTCGAGAATCGCTTCGAGTCTGCTCTTGAGGTCGGGACGCTGGTTGAGGCGCTCTATAAAGCGTCTGTCTTGCTCGTTTATCGGTGTTTTCTTCTGCATCCCAAGCTTGATGCAGTAGATTCTCTGATAGTACCAGTCTTTTCTCAAGTTTTTTACTCACCCACTTTGAATCACGCCCCCGCGAGGATCTGACCCCAACTGCCGCTTGACTTCCACCCCTGCGGGCTGTTCCATCGTCCGATGAAGCTTCCCTCTGCCTTCACCATCATCGGACTTTCCCTGATGCTCGGCATCAGCCTCCATGCCCAGGTAAAGACCGCCTCCGTCCCGATTGTCGTTGCCATCGACAACGTAACAGTCGGCCAGGAACACCACTTTAGGGCAATGTTTGTACGCACAAAGGCGTCGTTCCAGGTTCCTATTTTCCCCGTCAATCTTTCGGCCAATCAGTTCCTCGAAAAAACCGCATCCACCTCTTCGAAAGAAGACCAATGCCTCGCGAAATATTTTGCCGATCTGGAAAAAGGCGATGCGGACGCGACCGCCAACGCATATTCCTCCTCGGGTGGCTTCCGCGTCACCAATGCAAAATCCTTCCTGGCCGAGCAGAAGGAAATCTATAGCGGTGATCTAAGGATCGTAGGCCGTATTCCTTTGGAATCTGGGCAGTGCTATCTTCTTTCGGCGCCGGCTCCCGACGGTTCGATCTATTCCACTTCTCTTACGGTCATTCCCGAGAATGATTCTTTCAAAATTCTCGCCACGCAAAATTTCGCGGCCTTGGAATTGCTTGACTGGTCCATCAACCATTCACTGGTGAAGAACCCCCTGGACTCCCTTCAGCCAGGAACTTCTGGCGCGGTTTTTTCAAAAGCGTGCCTATCTTCGTTTGCGAAAAGAATCGTCACCGATACCGGATGTCTCGACAGCATCAGAGCTGCGGTTGACCGGGCCGAAAAGACGGAATTGAAGGAAAGCTTCACCGAAGGCAGCCAACGAAAAATCGACCAAGCCTACGGCTCGCTTGCTCCGGCACAACGCTCCAAGGCTGTTGCCCAATTCATCGCCAAACTGCGCAAAATTGACTGTGTGCTCGACTTCGATCCCGTTTTTGCCGTGGTCACGGCCGAAAATTCCTCGGATCGATTCGTTCTCTTCTACCGGGACCCGGCAAAAGGAATGCTCATAGCCGAGCAAGGTTCGCAAGATCCCTTTACCCGCTTCCTCTGGTCGCTCTCGCCGCTTCTTCCGCACAAAGCGGCGCAATAAAGAAGAACGATGCCTGCTGCCTCGCGGGCGATTGAGGTGGATCTCCCCTAGGATTCAGGATGATCGCGTTCTTTTACTCTGAGGACGCGGCCTCTTCGCGTAGCGGGACCAAGAGCCTCCCAGAAGGAAAAGCGGAGAGTATTACGGATTGACGAAAATCGTGGAATGTGGTTTTCGGGAGGGCGTGGCCGGGTCGTTTTTTACGCTTCGTGGCCAGCCCTGGGAAAGCCGATTGATATTGAATCGCTTGATTCGGCCATTCGCAGTCTCTGCGCCCCTGAGTCCGACAGTATCTGACAAAACCATTTGCATTTGCAGATCTGCTGGTTCGAGTCAAGGCGTTGATTCGCCTCGTCGCGTTTTGAATAATGCACTTGACGGGTTCGGTCCGCAGCGGATGAATGGCTCGATGCCGCCCAAAAGATCGAGCAAAAAGAACCCCATCGATTTCCCATCGCCCTACGACTGGCGCACGACCGACGCCGACGAGATCAATAAACGTCGTCTGCGAGCGCGCGAGGAAAAATTTCAAATACACAATCTCGCCCCCGAGCACCCTGTGTTTTCAAACTTCCAGGTGCATTCCGCCAGCGGGCTGAGCTATGGCGTGGAGATTCGGGATGTTGCCGAACGCGATTTTTCGTGCAGTTGTGTCGATTTTCGGATCAACAAGCTCGGCACCTGCAAGCATGCGGAAGCGGTGCTTTTGCTGCTCCAAGCCCGCTTTAAGATACTTTTCAACGCGGCGAAATTGAGCGGCTCCGACCGGATCGACATCGTGCCAGATTCCGGCGCTGGGACGCTGCGAGCCGTAGTCCCGCCAAACAGCGGACCGCTGCCGCGCTCACTCCGCCCGTGGTTTAACCCGGACGGCAGCGCGGCAACGCAGGCGAGCCCCGAGGAGACAGTCGAGGCATTGGCAAAACTCCAGGCCCGCCTTCCGGCGTTGCGGCTTTCCCAAGACATCGAACCGTGGCTCGTCCATCGCCATCGCGCCGTCGAATCGAAGGAACTGCGTCGTCGCTACGAACTCAAAGTGCAGAGTGGCGAATGGCCCTTGCAGGAAACGACGGTGCCGCTTTTCCCCTACCAGCGCGAGGGAATGCTGCACCTCGCCTTCACAGAGCGAGCCCTGCTCGCTGACGAAATGGGATTGGGTAAGACGATCCAGGCTATCGCGGCATGCGCATTATTGCATCGGCTGAGGAATGCCCGGCGCGTGCTGGTGGTGACGCCCGCTTCGCTCAAGTCGGAATGGGAGGAGCAGATCGCGCGTTTCACGAAGCTGCCCTATCAACTCGTTTTCGGAAACAGACGGCAACGGCTGGCAGCCTACCTCGCGGCAGGACCGGACGCACAAGCAGCGAGTGAGCAGAAGGGCAACGCTCCCTGCTTTTTCACCATCGTCAATTACGAGCAGATGGTCGCCGACGCGCTCGACGTGAACGAACATCTGCGGCCCGATGTGGTGGTTCTGGACGAAGCCCAGCGCATCAAAAACTGGAGCACCAAGACTGCCCAGGCCGTCAAACGCCTGAAAAGCCGCTATGCCTTTGTGCTCACCGGCACGCCGATTGAAAACCGGATCGACGAACTCCATTCGCTGATGGATTTTCTCAACCCCGCCGTGCTCGGTCCGCTCTTCGCATTCAACCGCGCGTTCTACGAACTCGACGAACGCGGACGACCCGTGGGCTTTTGTCATCTCGACCAGCTCCACGCCCTCATCGCGCCGAGCATGCTTCGCCGACGCAAGGCAGAGGTGGAAACCGAATTGCCCGAGCGCACGGACCAGAACTATTTCGTCCCGATGAGCCCTGCGCAAAAAACAAACTACACCGAGCACGAGCAGGAGGTGATGCGCCTGGCGAACCTCGCCGCGCGTCGCCCGCTCACGCAACAGCAGCAGGAGAAACTGCAGCGCGAACTGGCGATGATGCGGATGATCTGCGACACGAATTTCATTCTCGATCCCGAAGACCGCACCTGCCCGAAGCTTGCAGAACTGGAAAAACTGCTGGAGGAGTGCCGCGAGAACGACTCCAAAATGATCATCTTCTCCGAATGGGAACGGATGCTCCAACTTGTGCGCGGATTGTGCGATGAAATGGGTATCGGCTACGCATGGCACACCGGCAGCGTGCCGCAGAAACGCCGCCGCGGGGAAATCAACGCCTTCAAGGAGAACCCAGACTGTCGCGTTTTTCTGAGCACCGATTCGGGTTCGACCGGCTTGAACCTGCAAGTCGCCAGCGTCGTTGTGAACTGCGACCTGCCGTGGAATCCCGCGAAGCTCGAACAACGCATCGCGCGCGCCTGGCGCAAACATCAAACCAAGCCGGTCACGGTCATCAACCTGATTTCCGAGCACACCATCGAACATCGGATGCTCAGGACGCTGGCCGCCAAACAGACCGTCTCCGCCAGCGTGCTCGACACGCCCGGCGAAGTCACCTCGATCAAGATCCGCGGCGTGCAAAAAGCCCTTCTGGCGCAGCTCCATCAACTCGTCACAACGCCCGGTTCGGTTCAGCTTGCGGAACAACCAACGCCCCGTGCGCTCCCGAGCGACCCGGCCCTCGCTTTCGCGCAACTTGCCCGCGAGCAGTTCGGTGCGGCGCTGGTGCGTTGTGAAGAGAAGTTCCCGCAAACGGGAGCACACTCCGTCCTACTCGTCGTCGTGGAGCGCGACCCGCAGATATGGCAAACAAAGGCGAAGCCCCTGCACCGCGAACTCTTCGGCCCCGGCAAGACCGATCCCCTAGCTCCCACCCAATTGGAAATCATTGACCGCGCCACCGATGAAACGCTCAAAAAGCTGATTGCCGCCGGGTTGAT
>CAIYQA010000076.1 GCA_903928175.1 uncultured Spartobacteria bacterium
AGCCGCGCCTGCCAGCGTTGCGCCTCATCCGCGTGACCGAGAACGTTCGCCGTCCGGGCCAGAATATCCATTAAATAGACCCGGTAACAATTGTTGAACAGCTCCGCGCAGCGCTCCGAAGGCCATCTGCCATTCGTTTCCCGGCCCGGCGGGACCCAGTCGCCAAGAAAGCTCCAAAGACTTTTGTCATACCGCTTGAGGATACCCTTCTGGCAACAGCTCTCGAGGAACTCCGTGTATTTGCGCATCGCCTCATAGCCTTCGTTGAGGGCGCGAATATCTCCGTAGTAATTGTAGAGCTTCCACGGCAACACGCACCCGGTGCCGCCCCAGGCAGGGCCGCCGCCACCACCTCCGGTCGGCGAGCTATTGGGGAAGCGTCCCGTGCTCGGATTCTGCGTATCCCGCCAATCCTGCGCCCACTTGCCGTAAAAGGCGGCCATCTGCCGGCTCATGATCTGCGAATCGATGCTCACCTGGCCGTCGCCATACCCCAGCCGTTCACGATGCGGGCAATCCACCATGTAACCGCCGAGATCGAGACAGCCGAGCGTCCACAAGTTCATCCGATAGATGCGATTGAAGAGATCGTTGGAGCATTCGAAGTCGCCGGCGGATTCGAGATCCGATTCGACCAAAAGCGCTTCGGCATCCCCCAGCGCAGGTTGGGCGGGCAGCCCTTCGACGATCACATAGCGGAATCCATGGTAATTGAATTTGGAACAGAACTCGCCCGGTTTGCCTGCCGAAATGAATTCATCGATCTGGTTGTACGTCTGGTAAAATCGCTCGCCGTCGGCCGTCTTCACGCTCCAGCCCACTCGCGCGTTAGTCCGGGTCGAAAGCTCCTTGTCGGAAAAGCCGGACGGGATGCGTCGGTCAGAATACCGCATCGTCACCTTCTGGCCCGGCGCCATCTGCGGCAGGCGCAGCCGCATCCAGCCGGCGAGGTTCGTGCCGAAATCCAGTTCCCAAGTGTCATTGCCGAGGGGGGTGCATGCCGCCAACGGAAGGACCCGGCCAATGCGGTTGGGTTCGCACGATTGCGCCGTCGCCTTCACCCTGCCCGGGAAAACGGATTCCTCTTGGACGGGGGTCCAGGTTCCCGCCGCACAGCCGGTTTGGTTCCAGCCGGGGATCTCATTGCGGGCATCGAGGCATTCGCCGCCGAATTTGCCCCAACTCCAGCCGCCCAGTAGGGTGCGGGAGCTGGGCGAACAGCTCCACGAACGATCTGTTCCGATCACAATTTTTTTTCCGCCGACCGTCGCATTGAGTTGAACCCGCGCCTCGATGCCCGTGCGGGCCCAGCCTCTGCCAAACCAAACGCCAATGCAGTTATTCCCGGCGTGGAGCAGACCGCTGACGTCATAGGTTTGATAGAACAACCGCTGCGAAAGGGCCGATATGGCAGGAGACAGAACAGCTTGGTCAACTTTCTTCCCGTTTACATAGAGCTCGTAGTAACCGCGCGTGTTGGCAAAGACGAGCGCCCTATCCGGTTTGCCAACAAGGTTGAACTCCTTGCGCACCAAAGGGGAAGTGCCGGGCGGAGTGATCCACTTCGCCTGCCAATCCTCGGGCTTCAACAGCCCCATGGTCCAGGTCGCGGCATCGCTCCACCCGCTGACTTCGGTCTTCCCCGATTCCAAAATCCAGACACGCACTTTCCAATAGCAGCGCTGCTGAGACGCGAGCCGCTTGCCCGAGTATTCGATCTGAATCGATTGGTCGGATTCCACCTTCCCGCTGTCCCAGAGGTCCCCCTGATCTTTCTTCAACAGCTCTTCCGAGCTCGCCACCAGCACCTGATAAGCCGTCTGCTTGATTCCCCTTTCAACTTTCAGATTCCCGCCTTCATCCTTGGCTTCAATCTTCCAAGAAAGCCTCGGCTTCTCCACATCAATCCCGAGCGGATTTCTGAGATATTCACACCGCAGGGCTTCAGCCCGGATGAACTTTGTCTCGTTAACTACCTCCGCCCTGAGGCCAGTTCCAACCGCCCACAAAGCAACGATCAATGTTGCGACTCTTTTTCCAGTATTCATCATGTTATTTTCATAGTTCAAAATTCACCACCCGCACTCGGCCAGCACCACTTTATTAAGCGTTAGTTCAACATACCGACCTTCTGTAGCCATGGCATGAGGTGCATGGAACGTCTGCAAGGCGTTTTCCACATGTACCCGCATCGCCAGACCAAACACGGAGAACCTCGTCCGGCTTAAAGCTGACAACGACCGGCGGAAGATTTCGGATTGCATTGTCACTCACAAACGCACGCTGCGAAACGGTGGTCGGCTCGGCGGCAAACACGGTAATGTTAATGAAACTTAGCAACCCAAGAGCCGCATACAATAGGACGAGTTTCCTCATCATTCTCCCTTCATTTTGAGGGTTGGCTCCAACAACAGTTGCACCGGCCCCAAGAGGCCGGAGGGTAGCAATTCGGCGGGCTTGCCGGTCTTCATCCGATCGACGCATGTTTTACAACTACCCCGAGCCCAGGCGTTGATACCGCGAAAGCCTTCGGAATCCACGGGCTCATAGGTTGAGACGTTGGTCACAGTGTGCCGCTTCCCCGGTGGCAGAGTCGCGTCACCGATCAGCCGGTTGGGCCACAGATTGGCCACTTCGATTTCCAGCTCGTTGCCCGCAGCCTTGAGCACTCCGGCAGGGATCTCCACCTGCCAGGGCGCCGTCCAGACCACCCCAAGATCCCGTCCGTTCAAGCGGACTCTTGCGAGATTGCCGAGCTCGCCAAGGGCAAGAAGCATCTTTTGATTTTCAGTTTTGGATTGGAAGTCGAACGTCTTCCTGTAAACCGCAATTCCCGAGTAATACTTAATCGCCTCCTCCGGACGTTTCGTCCAATCGACCAGTTGGTCAAAGCGGATTTTTCCACCCGTGCCGTTGTCCGGATAGAACCATTGGGGATCGAACTGCACATCCCACGGCCCAGCCAATTCCTGCATGCTCTTCAGCTCGGGAAAGTTCTTCCGATTTCCAGTTTCAGCCTTCAGGTTTCCAGCCTTCCTGAATACCAAAAAGAAGCTCTGCCTCGGCCCGAATGCCATCGGAACCAAAGTCCGGCCTTTTTCTTCCCGCCATTCCGGCAGATCGGCAATCTTTCCCGTCACTGCGTCCCAAAGTTCCGGCTGCTTGCCGCTGACGCGGAAGGCGACCTCGGCTTTCGTATCGAGTGTTCGTTGATTACTAATAAAGTAAATCTCGGTCGCGCCATCCCGGCGATGGATCCAATCGAATTCGGAAGGCTGAACGCTGAGGGCTGGAGCAGAGACAGTGCGAAACTCGATGTCCGGCGAAAGACCGTCAGCCCGCACGATCCCGTCCAAAGCCCCTTCGCGCACTTTTGGCACTAATGACGCAAACGATTTAGGACCGATCACGGGAACCCCAGCTTCGGCCAGCTCGTTGATCTTCTTGAGCGTCGCGGGAGTAAGGATCGCCCCAGGCTGGTGTGGCAGCACCAGATAACGGTAGCTCATGCCGTCGGACAACATCAGCCGGCCATCCTTGGCCGAGGCACGCGTCAGGAGCACCTCAGCATTGATCGCATCGTAATCGAAACCCTTCGGTCGAGCCGGCCCTTGATAGCGGGGATCTGAAACAAAGCTCGGTATGGCTTCGCTTTGCAGATAGGCAAAGTCCGCCACGAACAGTCCCTGACGCAACAAGTGCTGGCAGCGAGCAAGATAGCGCAACCAGCCGTCGGCCATCGGCCACCAAGTCAGTTTGTAGCCAAAATGCGTCCCGATATGAATCCACCAGGTACCAGGCAGCACATCGGGGTGCAGTTGAGTGGGCCAGTTGTGGAAGACCATCCGGTTCAGGCCGTAACAGAAGGCCTCATCGCCGATCCTTTTCAGGACCCACGGGCTTTCCGTGAAATCATCTCCCAGAGTGGTGAATGATTCGGCTTGGCAAAGCGGCTTGCCGTAGATATGTGCGGCGCTGGCCGCTCCCTTCACGCTGGCGTTGGCCCCGTGGGGAGCTTCCCCGTCCAATGCACCGGGGCGCAACCAAAACTCTCCCATCGGCACAGCTTGGGAGCTCAAGCATTGCAGCGCATCAATCCAATGATCGCCCGGACCGCCCGATTCCGAGTGGGTTCCGCGCAGGCCGCTTTTGACGGTCAATTCCGCCATCCGTCCATGATAGTTCTCGGCGATCAGGTCGGCCACGGTGCGGCGAAAATCCTGCACGAAGCGTTTCGTCGCCTCGGCATCGTCCACGGTCCATCCAGCCACCGCCGGCAGAAGCGGCAGCGGATCATAACCCCGCCGTCGCTGGAATTCCTCGCGCATCTTCAAGGTCCACGTCGGATGTCCCTTTTCCCAACTATCGATATGGAAATACTGGAGCGTTTTGCCGACCAGCGGCCCGGCGTCGGCGATCAGTTTAGCCCCAGTATTGGCAAAATGCAGATCCATCGCCTCGGCGCTCAGTGGATCGATCTCTGGTCCGCTCGGCCCACTCCCGCAACTAACCGTGGGCCTACCCGTGAGGGTATAGCCAATCCGCATCACCCGCCAGCGACCCGGCGGAACCTCCCATTGCAATTGAGCATTACCATCCATGAACCGGGTAACATCCACCGCTTTTTTACTATCCCACTGGAGCTGTTCAGACCTCGCCTTGCCGACCAGTTGCTTGGGTAACAAAGCGATCTCAGCCACCCGCAAAAAACTGTTTTTTTCCTCCCCCCCGTACGGATATGCCGACAAAAAAAGCACCCGGAAGTGTTTCGCCCGTGTTTCTTCAAAAACAAGGGTGGCCGCTTCGCGCGGGTCCAATGTCTGGCGCTTGAGCGAACGGAACGTCTGACCGTCCTCCGAACTCTGCACCTCAACCTCCTTAGGCCCGCATCCATATTGCGCGCCCTTAATGTAAACGCCGGACGCAGCACACGGCGCTTCGAAGTCAAATTGAAGGAATTCAGGTTTCTCTGGCGTCAGCTCTTGGCCGGGCTGCGCCCCCTTGGATTGCCAGTAGGTGTCGTCGTCAAAATCTTGCGCCTTCTCCGGCTCACAACCTTCCTGCTGGGAACTGGCTACGAGTTTGTACACGGGCAGGCTCGCCTCCGACAGAGGCAGTGCCAGCACGCTGATATCTTGGTAGAAGCCGTTGACAGTTTGAGGCTGCGCCAGCGCGATGCTGACGCGCCCCGGCCCCTGGACCACAGTCGGCGCGGAGGCGACAAGCTTCTTCATCGCATGCTCGG
>CAIYQA010000077.1 GCA_903928175.1 uncultured Spartobacteria bacterium
ATCTTGGCCAGCGCTACGCGAAATCAAAATGGAGCGCTGAGAAAGCGATGTTATGTCTGCAAAAATTGCGAAGACGTGAGGGGCGTCTGGACGCAGAAATAATCGGGAGGCAAAGACTCTTGAATACCATCATTAGGAGGCGGTTCCTCGATTTGTGGGGATTGTTGGTAATCGCAGTGCTGCCGCAGTAATTTCGCCAGGCTGCGACGAGATGGCCAAGGTGCCACCGTGGGCGGTGACAATCCAACGCACGATCGAGAGGCCAAGCCCGCAGCCGTCCACCGAGCGGTTGTGCGCAGCGTCTCCTCGAAAGAAGGGATCAAAAAGTTGAGACGCTTGTTCTGGCGCGATGCTGGGGCCAGTGTTGCGGATGGTCAGTTCCGCAAAATCCCCCTGAACCCGTAGCGCAAGCGTAACGGAACCGTCCTCCTGATTGTACTTCACGGCGTTGTCCATGAGATTCAGCAGCACCTGGCGTAATCGATAATTGTCACCGGAAACGGTCACCATCTCGCACGACTCAAGCGTGACCTCCACTTTGTATGGGCGAGCCAACACCAAGCCATCCGCATACGTATCGCGTACAAGCTCATCGAGCTGCACCGGTTCCCGTTGGAGCTGAATGAGACCCGCATCGGCCTTTGTCAAGGTGGTGAGACCGTCCACGATTTTCGTGAGCCGGTCGATCTCATCGAGTTCATCCAGAAGCCGGTTGCGTTGGGGCTCCGTCATGTCCTCCTCGGCGAGAGCTGTTTCCAATTCCCCACGAATAATGGTCAACGGGGTCTTGAGTTCATGTGAAGCTCGAAGAGTGAACTCCCTGATACGATTAAAGGAGTCATCCAGCCGAGCGGTCATGGAATTAAATACCCCGGTCAGGCGGTCGAGTTCGTCACCGTTGCCGCTCCGAGGCAACCGCACTTTCAAGTTGTTTTCTTCGATCTGCTCCCCCGCTCTTGTCAGCAAGGTAATGGGAGTCAGCGTCTTCCGCATAAGCCACCACCCGCCAGCGAGCCCGACTATTGCCGCAGGGATAGTGGCACAAACAGCGTCTTGTAGACTATCCACGATGGCCTCCATACTGTGAGCCTCTGCCCCATGTTTTTGTGTCGGTTCGATAACCCACTCTTGATAAAGAAGGACGGCCGAGAGGAGGAGTGCTGTGAGCAACACACCGGCATACCAGAGGGTGAATTTGACGCGGATGGTCATTCTTCCACTTTCATGACGTAACCGACTCCGCGCACGGAGTGCAGCAATTTAGGTTTGAATCCCGAGTCGATCTTCTCTCTCAGCCTTGCAATGTAAACGTCCACGAGATTGGTGCCGGGATCGAAGGTGTAGCCCCAAACCTGCTCCAAAATGGCGGAACGGCTGCAAATCCGTCCCACCGAGCGCATCAGGAACTCCAGAAGAAGATACTCGCGGCTGGTCAACTCGATACGCGCTGCCTCGCGCGTTGCCTCCCTGGCCAGCGTATTCAAAGCGAGGTTGCCAACTCGCAACTCAACTGGCATGTGCGCGCTTGAGCGCCGACCGAGCGCCCGCACGCGGGCTATAAGTTCCGAGAGGACGAAGGGCTTCGGGAGGTAGTCGTCTGCTCCTGCGTTTAGTCCCTCCACCCGCTCGTCAACCTCACCCCGCGCGGAGAGCAACAGCACTGGGGTGCTGATTTCCGAGGATCGCAACTGCCGTAACACGCTCAGTCCATCCCGCCCTGGAAGCATAATGTCCAGAACGATGGCGTCAAAGGTGGTTCCCAATACGAACGGAAGGACTTCATCGCCCCTGTGAAGCACGTCCACCGCAAAGCCCTCGGCTTGGAGCGCCTTGCGGATAAAGGTGGCAGTTTTCTTTTCGTCTTCGACGACCAGGATGTGCATCGGCAGCAATCTACTCTATCGGCTGGATTTTGAACTCCAAAAAGCGAATCAGAGGAAAAGATCCACTGAGCGGCGGATTCGGCGGTGCGTCTGAGATACTTCTTCCGGTTCTAATAAGGCAGATATTACTTCTTTTCTTCCTTCTTCACTTTGGCCTTCTTGGTTTCGACATCTCCGATTTTACCGGTCTTTGCGTCCACCTCCACCACGGTGATGTTCGTGGTGTCCGGAGTGGCTAATTTGATCTCCCACGTGAGACCCCCAAAGAATTCCTTCTCGATCTCGACCTCTTTTACCTTGCCTTTCGGTACCTTCCCAAGTGCGATCTTCTCCGCTTCAGCCCGGCTGATTTTGGCTTTGCTTGCGAGCTTCGCTTGCTCCGCCTTCTCGGCGGCGACCTCTTTGTCCTCCTTCGCTTCCTTTGCCTGATCTTTTGGAGTTTCGATTTTAACGTTAATGATCTTGCCGCTGAGGGCATCCACGGCCACCTCGGTGACATCCTTGCTGCCGGGACGAGTCAGGTCCAGCGACCAGATGAGTTTCCCGCTTTCTTTCTCGATTTCGGCTGCTTTCACGGTGCCATCGGGCACTTTGCCAAGCGCAATTTTTTCCGCTGCGACTTTGTTGATCTTTGCCTGCTTAACGAGGCTGGCGTCGTCTCTTTCCTGGGCGAGCGCACCCGTGAGGCTGAGACCGAGGGACACCGCAAAGAGTAGAAAAGATTGAGTAAGAACGTGTATTTTCATGGAGTTGTCTTGTTTCTGGGGGGCCATCAGTTGTTTCAAAATGGCATTGGAACATGCCAACTTAACGCACAAGGATGAAAGAATAGCTGAGTTTGCCATTACAATTCCGTAATGTTTCGCTCCTGTCCGTTTCATTAAAAAACTGTCATGATGGCGTTGTTGCATCGCGGGTGTATGGAAACTTAACTGGATGCTCACATTCGGTAAGGACTTTCCACCGGGCAAAACGCACGGCCAGCACCGCGATATGAGCATCTTGTTAAAACACAGTGATCGATTGCTATTGATCGCACCGCATCCGGACGATGAATCCTTGGCGATGGGCGGCTTCATTCAACGCGCCCTGAAAGCGGGGGCCGCTGTGCGGGTGATTTTCGTAACCAATGGCGGCAGTAATCCTTGGCCGCAGCGATGGGTTGAAAAACGGTGGAAGATCGGCCACGACGAAAGTCGGCGTTGGGGCGCAATGCGATGCCATGAGGCGCGAAGCGCTTTGAAAAAACTTGGATTTCAGAAGGAGGCGCGATTCCTCGACCTCCCCGATCAGGGGATCACTCGCCTGCTCCTGCGGGCGGATTTAGGGATACTCGAACGGCTTTGCCGCGAACTGGATGACTGGAAGCCGACTTTGCTGGTGCTCCCTTCTGCATACGATTTGCACGCGGATCATAACGCCCTGTTTGTTCTGTTGCAAATCGCCCTAGACCGGATTGGGCGGCGCGATCTCCCTCAACTTCACTATCTTGTTCATTCACGCCAACCTGATCTTGTGCCCCGGCGGATTGGTCTGCAACTGGCAGACCACGAAGTTCACACCAAGCGGCAGGCGATTCTTTGCCATGGAACTCAAATGGTGCTGAGTCGAAAACGCTTCGTAGCGTATGCACGGCCTGTGGAAAATTACTTCAAGCCAGCCCCCGAGTTGCCATTGGCGAACGGACACAGAATCCGGGACGCATTTCTGAGCGCAGGGGCGTTGAACCTGACAGTAACTCTTCCAGCCTCGCACAAGAGAGGCTTTTCACTCTTGATCGTTGCCGAGTCCCTGGCAAGGGGGAGCCTTCGGTGGAAGCTTTCCATCCCTGCGGCTTCACGCAAAGTCCGCCTTTGCGGTGCCACCACCGGCGCGCAACTGCGTCACGCCACCGTGCGCATCAATGGGCGGTTTGCCGTTGTAAAGATCCCCATCGCGGCGTTCCTGCCCTTCTCGCGCGTGTTTGTAAAATTCAAGCGACCAACCATCTTCCTCGACGATTCCGGATGGCGGGAAGTGCCATTGCCAAAATCCGCGCGCAACGTTTGTCCACCGTCTGAAAATGAAAGGTTTTCAGCCAGCCAGTTAGAGTTGCCGTGAATTGCCTAGCGAAAACGAATCCTATCAGCGGGTCGGGCATTTCTCCGCTTGAACGTTGGATCGCAGCATCCCTGCTCTGTGGGGCACTGATTCTTCGCCTGCTCTACGCCTGGCACTTCCGCATCGACTCCGACGAACCGCAACATCTCCACGTCGTCTGGGCGTGGGCCAACGGATTACTGCCATACCGCGACGTGTTCGACAATCACGCGCCGCTCTTTCAGGTGCTCAATGCTCCTCTGTTCTATCTTCTTGGCGTGCGACCAGACATCCTGCTGCCTATGCGCCTCGCGATGATTCCGATCTTCGCATTGACTGTCGGGTGTGTGTGGAAAATCTCGGCCACGTTCTTCTCTCCACGCACCGCACTTTGGACCGCTTTGTTCGCCACCTTCCTTCCGCCATTTTTTCTCACATCGGTGGAATTCCGCCCGGATCAACTTTGGACGCTCGTCTGGCTTCTGATCCTCACCGTTTTGGTCAAAAACCGAGCGAATTCTGGACGTGCCTTCATCGGCGGACTGTTGCTCGGTATGGGGTTCTGTGTATCTATGAAATCGAGCCTGATGCTCGTCACGTTAGCTCTGGCGCTTGTCGGCACGCTGGTTTTATCGCGTCGCAGCACAGCGCCCATCCCTTGGCTGCATTTGGCTCAGTGCTCAGGAGCGGCGTTGACGGGATTGGCGATCATACCGTCGTTAGTTGTGCTCTTTTTTGTTTTACACCATGCGGGAAGCGAAATGTATTACTGCGTCGTTCGTCATAATGTTCTGCCATCTTCGCCACACTTCGGACGGATTTTCAAATCAACCTTCCATTGGCTCGCAGGGTTGTTGTTTCTATCCCCAGGGATCATTGTCATCGCCCGATTAAATAAACCCGCCGCGACACGTAGCCGGATTGCCTTTCTCTTCTTCGCCGCAAATGTCTACTATCTTACGCTCGTCTGTTTCTGGCCGATCTTGACGGCAGAGGACTATCTCCCGTTTTTTCCTGTATGGATGCTCACCGCCGCACCGGCTTTGATTTGGATTGCGAGCAAAGCGGCCGTGCGCCTGCAACTTCCGACGTGTCTATTGCCCGCGTTGCTGGTCTTAACTGAAATTTTGTGGATCGTCGTGAGCCAATCGCCTTTTAAGAACGAAACCGCCGATAAGATCGGCATCGTCGCAGACGCACTAACGCTCACGCAGGCAAACGATTTCGTCATGGATTCCAAAGGCGAAACTATTTACCGCCGCCGACCCTTCCCGTATGTACTTGAAAAACTGACCACGTCCCGAATCAAAAGCGGATTGATCGAGGATAACATCGCCGAGCGCCTCATCGAAACGCACACGCCGCTGGCCACCCTTCGCCGTATGCCAAGTCAGGGGCGTGAATTCATCAAGGCCAACTACCTCCCCGTAGCTTTCCGATTGTTCGCCCTCGGCAAGCTCTTGCGAAGCGACAATTCATCCTCCAGCGCACCCTATGTCTTTGATGTAGCCGTACCCAACCGCTACACCCTCGTTTGCCCGTCCGGCCAAGCCACAGGCATCCTGGATGGAACGCCCTTTGACGGTCCACGCGAACTAGCCATCGGACTCCATGAGTTTTATGATTCCAGCGATGTTAGGCCGTTGGCATTGCTCTGGGCCACGGCGATTGAACGTGGTTATTCCCCCTTTGCAAAGATCAAGCCGGATTACAGAACGGCACAAGATTAAATCCAAATTCACGCCTTGACGAGTAACGCAAATGGAAGAAGGAACACCTGAGTTTATCATTACATTTTCGTAATATTACTTTGCTAAAGTACCAATGGACAATTGCCGATCTTTATAATTGAACGAAAGAGTCAACATTCAACAAAAGGAAACCATGTCAGCAATCAATAGTATCAACAGGAGTGCCCCCTATACGCCCCCTCCGGTTGCGGTCGCCCCTAAGGCAAAGGCCGCCGTCCCGGCTCCAACACCTGCAGCGGCGCCAGAACCAGCCAAAGTTCCGGTGGAAACGGCAGATCAAGCGACAACCGCAGCAGCAGCCGCAGCTAAAGCTGCGGCTACAGTGAGCGCGACGTCCTATCGAAATGCCTCCGGGGATACCGTGAGCATTAACAATGTGGTCTTGAAGGATCGTGATGGCGATGGCGGCGTCGGCTTACCTGCCGCCAAGGTCGCAGCTCCGGCAAGCAGTGTGCAGGGAAAAGTAATAAATGCTTACTCGGCGAACTAAAAGTTCTTCCGCCGTTATGGTCCGAAGCCATACTAAATAGGTCGGTTCTGAATGGCCCTAAATCAGCGCCCCCCGGCGTTGCCGGGGGGGCTGATTTTCTGGAGGGCGATGACCGCCTGGCTAAAGAGGCCATTTAATTTGCCGTCGGAGTAGCCATTGAATGCCAATCAAGTCCCAGACGCCCCGCCATGCGCGACGTAGGATCGTATATTTGGATCGCCCAAAACGCCGCGCACGGTGATTGACTGGAAACTCGCCGACCCGCAAGCCAGCGTGTTCGAGCATCGCGACCATGTAACACTGCATTTCGTTGAAGGGGATGAGGAAACGTACGTGTTCTTTGCGAAAGATTTTCAAAGTGCAGCCTGCGTCCCGAATGGAATCTCCGGTGAAGAGTTTCCGAACACGATTGGCTATGCGCGATGCAACTTTGATTTGCCCGCTATCCTGGCGGTTTTTCCGGTAGCCGCAGACGACGTCGACCTCGGCAGCGTGGAGGAGAAGCATAGGGATGTCGGCGGGATCGTTCTGCCCGTCGCCGTCCATGAGGGCACAGATTTCATGGCTTGCGCTGATGAGCCCCGCGTAGAGCGCGGCACTCTGGCCCAGGTTCTTGGGCTGCGAAATGAGGCGGACATCGGAAAATGCGCTGATTTTCGAAGCGGTGCAATCCGTGCTCCCGTCGTCCACCGCGATGATTTCGGCGTGAGGATTGGTATCCCGTGTTTCTCGCAGCACCATCTCGACGTTCTCCTGTTCATTGAAAAACGGAATGATGATGGAAATGGGTTGCTCTGCGATGTCTTTGGCCAGCGGTGCCATAGGATGAAGTTAAGGATTGGAATTGGTGGCTCGAAGTCCGCGACAAAGGAAGAAATAGTGTTCCGTGAGCGAGTTACCTCGATAGGTGGGTATGATGTGATCCAGGAGTTTCACTTCGGAGAAATCATTTAGCAGTGCCTTGGGGATTTTTACCGTGTCTGAAATATACAGGGCGGAACAGCCGGATGGCAGCGTCCGGTAGCCGGGCCAGATCGAGTATTGGTTAGCCACTTTCAGCGTGGGCGGCATAAAGGTGTCGGGACGCCCCGGCAGATAGAAGGAGAGCAAGCTGGCGAGCATGTATTTGTTGGCGATGAAGCACTGGGTTCCCTCTTTTACGGATAGATCGGACGCCTTTTGTGCAACGCAGTCGAAGCCGCGGGAACGGTTGAGAGGATCGCGCTCCGGGGGTAAGCGAAACCAGTGAGTATTGTGCAGCGCTAGGGATTCCAATAGCCCCACGATCACGGCGGCTATGCTGAATCTCCTGATCCATCGGGCTTTGTTGGCGCTCAACGTCCATTTGGCGGCGAAGAGGATTACGCCCGCGACGTAAGCCGGAGCCGTCCAATTCGCTTGCCCGGCTTTGTTGGCGCTCAACACAATGTAGAACACGAAAAGAGGCAAAAAGAGGCAAAGCAGGAAACGGATGGCAACACGGTGTTCCGGGGCCAGGCGTGGACCGAACAGCGAACCGACGATCCCCACAAAAATGAGAGGGGAGATGACCCCTGCTTGACTGACGAGGAAGAACGATAATTCAGTCGGCGAGAAATGCCAACTACCGTCCAGGGCTCCGCGATGAACAAGATGCTCCACGGTGATCCAATCGTGCCGAGCGTTCCAGATCAGAACGGGCAGCGAACAGACGAGCGAAGCCCCAAGCATGGCGAAAAACTGCGGCCTGCGAAGCTTGCTCCGGTATTCCGCGCAGCAAAGGCAGAACAGCGCAAAGCAGAGAAGCTCCGCAAGGTTGGTATATTTCGCAAGACCGCCGATGCCAACAAACGCTCCGGTGGCCAGCCATAGCCCAAATTCCGGTGTATCCTTGGCCTTCCAGAAGGCGATGGCAGCGAGGGTCCAGAAAAAGACGCTCAACGGATCAATGGTCATGAGAATGCTACCGACCGCGAAGAGGGGAATCGCCACAGTGAGCAGAACGGAGAACCAGGCGACCCGCGCGGAAAAGAGCATCCTCGCAAGCGCGAAGATGGAAAGGCCCGTTGCGAACGAAAGCAAGACCGCGAAGAAGCGGACTCCAAAAACCGTATCCCCGAAAAGGCGGGTACCGACGGCAATGGTGGCGGCGGCTCCAGGGCCTTTGTCGAAATAGCTCAAATCAAGATGTCTCGAACAAACCCAATAATACGCTTCATCTCCAAGCAGTCCAAGGGTGGTGCAATACCATAAACGAAAAAGGGTAACGGCGACCAGAAGAGCCAGCGTAGCGCGAAAATAGGGAAATTCCTGAACATGGTTGCCGGGTGCCAAATTGCGGGGAGTCAGTTCACAGGGATTCATCTTAAATTCAACAGCTCTGGCCACTATGCGCACATAAAGTGAACGTGCGATGAGTTTAGAATGACGATTTTGTCATTTTTCATATCTTTACGCCCTCGCGATCCGTTAGAGATGATGGCTTTCAGTTATGAAGATTAAATATCCATGGATTCCCCTCCCGCTGGTCTTCGGCATTCGTACATCGCGTGTTTAGTATGCATCGGCAGAAATACGGGGATAGTGCGACGTTCTCCAGCGGAATGATGCGGTGTATCGCCGCCTTGAGCTTTGTGGGCACTACGGTTCTTTGCGGGTGCGCAGTGGGACCAAATTATCATGTTCCCAAACAGCCGATGCCGGCAAAATGGGAGGTTCCGCCAGGAGCGCAAGTGGGTGTGGCGGCACAGCAGCCCCGAGCAATGGAACGCTGGTGGACCACATTCCACGACTCGACGCTTGATGAACTCGTCCACCGCGCGGTGGCATCCAACCTGAGTTTGGAGGCGGCAACTGAACGCGTCGTCGAAGCGCGGGCCGCCGCACGCGTGGCTGTAGCCGGGTTGTATCCGTCAGCGGTTTTCGCAGGCTCTTACCAGCGCAGCAATATCAAAGGCCAAAGCCTTTGGCTCTCCGGGCTGGATGCGCTATGGGAGGTGGACGTTTTTGGCGGTGTCCGCCGGTCAGTGGAAGCCGCCAGCGCCAGTCTTCAGGCATCGGAGGAAGATCGTCACGATGTGCTCGTTACGCTGCTGGGCGAAGTGGCAACGGATTACATTCAGCTCCGCGGCTACCAGCAGCAGATAGCGATTGCGCAGAGTAATCTCCAAATACAAGTGAGGAATGTCGGGCTGACCCAGGATAAGAAGAAGCTCGGGACGGGCACTGAACTGGACATCGCTCAATCCGAAGCTCTTGTAGCGAGCACGAAGGCCGCCATCGAATCGCAAAAGGTGCAAGCCCAGCAGACGGTCTACGCACTGAGCGTTTTGTTGGGTCTTTCCCCGACGGCTTTGGAAGGCGAATTGACGTCATCAGCGAAGATTCCCGACCCGTCAGCAGTGATCCCCGTGGGGGTGCCGTCTGAACTTCTCACGCGCCGCCCAGACATTCGCCGTGCTGAGCGACAGCTCGCCGCCGCTACCGCACAGATCGGCGTTGCGACGGCGGACCTGTTCCCGAAGTTCACGCTGACGGGCGATTTGAGTCTGCAGGGCAGTCAGCTCTCGTCGCTTGGCACTTTAGCCAACCGCACCTCGACGGTTGGCCCGAACATCGCGTGGCCCATTCTGGACTCGGGCCGCATCTGGGCAAACATCAAGGTTCAGAATGCGCGCCAAGCTCAAGCCTATACCGCCTATAAACAGACGGTGCTTGCCGCTTTGCTGGAAGTCCAAAACACGCTTGCGAAGTATGCTGGTGACCAGCGACGCCGCAATGCGCTGGCCGATGCCGTTACGGCAAATCAGCGCGCTTTTTCCTTGGCGACCCGGCGCTACGAGCAAGGGGTTACGGATTTCCTGAGCGTTCTTGATGCGGAACGCTCGCTCTTTTCATCCCAGGATGCGCTGGTCCAGAGCAACCGCGACATCGCAACCGATGCAGTGGCCTTATACAAAGCGCTCGGCGGAGGCTGGGAGATTGGCGAAAAGCAACCGGTGGCAAAACCTTCTGTTCGTTAGGTCGCAAATATCAAAGAACATCTATGCGAAAATTGATTATCCTTTTCCTCTCACTCGTTGCGGCCGGAGCCGTGTGCGGATGGTTTTGGAATACGCACTCCAAGCCCACGATTGCCTATCGCACGGCAAAGGTGCAGCGCGGCGACGTGACGACGATCATCACGGCGACAGGAACGCTTGAGCCGGAGGAAGTAGTCGATGTGGGAGCACAAGTCGCGGGCCTGATTCAATCCTTCGGCAAAGATGCCACCGACAAACAGATAGACTACGGATCGCCTGTTGAAGCGAACATGATTCTGGCGCGGATTGAGGACGCGGTTTATCGCGCGGACGTCGACACAGCCCGCGCCCAACTTGACCAAGCCAAGGCGAACGTCCAGAGGGGCGAAGCGGATCTCGCCCAAGCAAACGCCAAGCTGTTTCAAGCCGAGCAGAAATGGAACCGGGCAAAGGTTATGGGTCCTTCGGATGCCCTCTCGCAAAACGATTACGATACAGACCGGGCTGACTATGAAACAGCAAAGGCAAACGTAGCTGTGGCCGATGCCGAGATTGCTCAGGCGAAAACCGGAATCGCGCAGGCGCAGGCGACCCTCGACAAAGCGCAGCGGAACTTGGACTTCTGCACCATCAAGTCACCCGTCAAAGGCGTCATCATCGACCGGCGGGTGAATATCGGGCAGACGGTGGTATCGAGCCTCAATGCTCCCAGCCTATTTCTCATCGCGAAGGATTTGACGAAGATGCAGATCTGGGTTGCTGTGAACGAGGCGGACATTGGTCGAATCATCCCACACGCACCCGTGACATTTACGTGTGACTCGTTCCCTGGAAAAGAATTTCAGGGAACTGTTGGCAAGATCCGGTTGAACGCAACGATGACGCAGAACGTGGTAATGTACACCGTGGAGGTCAACACGGACAATCTTCAAAACCTCTTGCTGCCCTATCTTACGGCGAACGTACATTTCGAGGTAAGGAAGGATAGTGACGTGCTTCACGTGCCGAATGCCGCATTGCGCTGGTCTCCCACATCGCCTCTTCAACTCGCGCCCGAGGCCCGTTCTTGGCGCCCACCCGAACCGGAGCAAAGTAGCGGATCCAAGCCCTCACCCCAAGGCAAGGAAAAGGAGCGCCATGGCGTAGTCTGGCTGAAAAGTGGCACGCTCGTTCGCCCTGTGGAGGTCAAGCTTGGAACGTCCGATGGTGTCAACACGGCCATCTGGTCCGATAAGATTTCTCAAGGCGAAGAAGTAATCACGGGCGAGGCGGTTCAAACAGGGCAGGAGACTACGCCAAATCCGTTTCTCCCCCCTCCGGTCCAGAAGAAACGCTAGACCGAGACGACACACAATGGACCTGATCCGGCTCGAAAACATCTTTAAGACCTATCATGTGGGCGAAATGGACGTCCCCGTCTTGCGGGGGGTAACGTTGCAGATCGGCCGTGGCGAACTCGTGGCTCTGGTGGGAGCGAGTGGTTCAGGCAAAACCACACTGATGAATATCCTTGGCTGTCTGGACCATCCGACATCCGGCAAATACTGGCTCGACGCCGAGGAAGTATCTTCTTTCTCCGCAGACGAGCGTGCCTTGGTGCGAAATCAGAAAATCGGCTTTGTCTTCCAAAATTTTAATCTCCTCCCGCGGACCAGCGCTCTGGATAATGTGTTGATGCCGCTGAGCTATACCGCGGCTGATCTCTCGGACAAAGAGTGCCGGAAGCGGGCGAAAGAGATGCTGGATCTCGTGGGATTGGGAGACCGAATGCATCACGATCCATCGCAACTCTCGGGAGGGCAGCAGCAGCGCGTCGCCATCGCCCGGTCGCTCATCAATCGGCCTCCGTTGCTATTCGCAGACGAACCGACGGGCAACCTGGACTCGAAGACGACCGAAGATGTTTTACGCATGTTTCAGAAGCTCAACGATGAGCAAGGGATCACCATCATTCTTGTAACGCATGACCCAAACGTTGCGCGCCACAGCAAGCGCGTCATCCGAATGAAAGACGGTCTGATCGTGGATGAAGGCTCCCCGCAGAAGGTACTCAGCGCAGAGTCAGTGGAAGCGCTCGGCATGAACGAAACGGCGTCCTGTGTGGTGAGCTAGCTATCATGAGAACCGCCTACCGCACCCTTCGAGCCGCTCTACATGCACTGCGGCGCAACGCCATGCGCTCCGTGCTGACCTGCCTCGGGATCATCATCGGCATCGCCGCCGTCATCGCGATGATGGAGATCGGGCAAGGTTCCTCCCACAGCATCGAGCAGGCCATCGCCAGCATGGGGGCAAACGTGGTTCAGATCGATCCGGCTGCTTCCTCCGCTGGCGGTGTGAGCACGGGAAGCGGGGGGCGGGTGACGCTCACCCCTGAGGACTATGAAGCGATCCTCCACGAGTGCAGCGCCGTGCGATGCGCCGCCCCGAGCGTGGATTGCCATGCACAAATCATCTACGGCAACCAGAACTGGAATCCGAACAATATTCTCGGCACAACCCCGGACTTCTTGATCGTTCGCAACTGGACACATCTGGCGCAGGGCGAGCCGTTTACTGAAGAAGATGTCCGCAGCGCGGCTCCGGTTTGCCTGATCGGCCAAACGATCGTCCGTCAGCTCTTCGGTGATGAACCGCCACTCGGCAAAACCATTCGCGTCAAAAATACTTCGATGAAAGTCATCGGCGTTCTGAGTCGCAAAGGAGCGAACATGGCGGGCCGGGACCAGGACGATTTTATCATCGCCCCGTGGACAACGATCAAATTCCGAATCTCCGGCGCGAGACAGGTCACCTACCAGGGGACAGCCGGTGCCTCCAATTCCAGTGCGGTCAACACGCTCAGCGGCCTTTACCCGAACCAGAACGTGCAACTCTTTCCGCAGCAATCCGCCGTTCAAGCGGCGGACCTGCCGCAGATGACACGGTTCTCCGATCTCGACGACATTTGGGTCACCGCCGACAGCCCAAAGAATGTCGCCGTGGCCATACGTCAGATCACCAGCGTTATGCGCGAACGCCATCGGCTTGCAGACGGGGTTCCGGACGACTTCAGAATTCGTGACTTGACGGAACTCTCGGAGGTGCTCGCCTCCACAACCCGGCTCATGACGAACCTCCTGCTTTGTGTCGCGCTAATCTCGCTCGTTGTGGGGGGCGTCGGAATCATGAACATTATGCTGGTCTCCGTGACCGAGCGAACACGCGAGATTGGATTGCGCATGGCGGTGGGGGCTCGGGCGCGCGATATTCTCAGGCAGTTCCTGGTCGAAGCCGTATTGCTCTGCCTCGCTGGTGGCATCGTCGGTATAGGGGCCGGTCGCGGGGTCTCGGTTATGGTCAAAATATTCCTGCACTGGCCCACCATGCCATCGCTGCCCGCTATCGTCGCCGCGGTTGCGGTCTCGGCCACCGTGGGAATCGTTTTCGGTTATTACCCTGCGTGGAAAGCGTCGCGGCTCGATCCGATTGAAGCACTGAGGTACGAGTAATCTTAAAAGCGGCAGTTGGTGATGGATTTGGCTCAGCAAAAATGACCAATTATGACGAAGGGATCGCGCGGGGCGATGAACGCAGGATGGGGGCCTCTATCTAAAAAGTAATGACCATGCGACAGCCCAAGACAACCTCGTTCGGGATTACCGCCGACCCGCCTGGATGAAGAACAATTTGAACATCGGGTTGCACCGACCACCACGGCGCGATTTGGGCGTTGTAGGTCATCTCGATGTTCCACTCAAAATCAGGGATGGGCTGGCTCGTGTCGTCAAAACTATTTTGGTCCTCGGCATAACCGCGCAACCCTGAACCGATGTTTCCGTAAGCCGATGCAATGCCAAATGAATCAGTGGGGCGTCCTGGAATGAATCCGTTGAACGTGATTCCTCCGTCGCAATAATAATCGAAAACACTTCGGTCCCCCTGAGCATTTCCCCCTCGAAAGAATAGATCGATCTCTTTGGTCTGTTTGGGATTAGATTTGTCCTGCCAGACGGCCTGATCAGCCACGACGTAAAACCCGCAATTACCTGCCACAGCTCGTGGATGACCATCGCTGGCTGGCGACGCCAGAGGAACGCCGTCATCATCGTAGCGTTTGTCCGAAAACGTATCGGTATGAAACCAACCGCCGATTTTATAGGTTCCCGGTAATCCCTTGGCATCCTTTTCCCTGTTTAACTTGTACCAAAGCTCGTTAATGCCAAAAACGCCTTGGCCGCGATTAAGATAAAACCCAGTGCCCGTGTTATTAAATTCGTGATCGGGAGCGCGGTTGGGATTCGGATCGCCAAGCCGGTCCGGGGCTGGATTCCCGGCGAAAACAGCTCCCAGAAAAGCCCAATGCTCATCCGGATCAAGCCGTAAGCGTATTCCCGGCGCTGCGTAGGCGTAATTGGGCGTTGGCGCATTGGATGCCAGAATGCCCGGCCATCCATACGTGCCGGCCAGAAACTTTGCGGCGGCATCGCTAATGAAGAATTCCGTGTTGGCTCCCAGTTGGCCAACGCGCAGGGAGATTTTATCGTCGAGCGCTTTCTGTTCATACCAAAGCTCAAAGAGGTGAAGCGTGTCGTAAGCGTCGATGTTACTTACGATGAATAGATCGTGTGTGTAGTTGTTGGTCAGGCTGCTTCCCATGGGGTAATAGGAACTGGCATGGAAACTGCCGTCCCAACCAACCATTTTCTTAAAATCGAGCGTTAGCTCGAGATCGAGTAAACCTTCACAAATGACGCCTTGTTTGGTGCCTCCGACGGGGTTGCCAAAACCCTCTCCCGTATAGATGGGAGTAAGCGTGAAGCCCTCATCTTCCAATGTGGTCCGAGCCCCGCTGAAATCACCAAGGAGGTATTTTTGATCAAGCAACCCCTGATTGGTTCCAGAAGAATTCGTAGTGGGGGTGGGTGGCTCCGGAGTCTGGGCAGGTTCAGCTTGCGCCAATGAAATCACCAAGACGAAAATGACGAAACCCGTTTGAAAAACGCTTCGCGAGGTGGCTCTGCGGCATATCGAGTTCATAACGGTGTGAAGGGCGGATTAAAGGACATCGGCTGCCGGTTTGGCGACGAACAACATTCCCTAGGATTGAATGTTGAGGACGAGCGTGGCTAGCCGGTGCCTTTATGGTTCTATTCGAGGGAGATGTGCCTAAGCTCCATCACGTCCCGGTAAGGAATGACGCCTTGCATTTTGCCATCCGCATCAACGACTGGCAGCGCGCGGAATTCGTACCGTTCGAACAGCTCTTCGGCATCCTTGAGCGTCTGGTCTGTTGTCACGCTCACGACGGATTCGTTCATGATCTCCCTCAACCGCGTTTCGTCGGTGGCCCTGAGGAGTTCGGTCGATTCGATAAATCCGAGCAGCCCGCCGTTCGAATCCACGATGTAGAGATACGCAATGGCTTCGGTTTCCTTGGCATGTTGGTAGGCTCGGCGGGCTTCGATTACGGTGTTTTCGGGCATGAGCTTCACGCAATCGGTAACGACGTAATTGGCGATCAGCCCCTCGAAAGTCGCCAGAATCTCGCGCACCTTCGTTCCCGTTTCGTGATGTAACAGGCCCACGATTTCGTTCATCGCCGACCATGGCAAGACGGACAACACGTCCGCAGCTTGCGCCGGAGTCATTTCATTGATGAGTTCCGCCGCTTTCTTCGGAGGCATCGACGCTATCACCGACCGCTGCGCGACGGGCTCTAATTCCTCCAACGTGTCGGATGCGCTTTCCGTCTCCAACTCCGCGAAGATCGCTGCCCGCTGGTCATGGCTGAGCACTTCGAGAATCCGGGCCACATCGACGGGCGGCATTTTGGCCAGTTCGTCCTTGAAAACCTTGAGCCGGATATCGCCCTTGAAGCTGCCGAGGTTTTCCGGGAGCGGCTCTACCAGATTCCAAGCAACCGTGTCGTTGTCGATGCCGTCGGTGGCGCCTTGGGTGAGCTTTACCAGCCACGTCAGCCCAATCCGGCGCAGCATACTGCGCCTGGAAAGGTCCACGCCAACAACAAAAAGCCGGTTTTCCTTACAGGTGAGAACGGCGTCATAGACCACTTCCACCTCCCTTCCTTCCACATCGAGAACCTTCTTGTCCATGATGTAGTCCATGAGCAGCACGGCTCCGTAGGGTTCGACTTCAAGAGCGTGCTCGTCGGGGATGCTATCGATGACCACGACCTCGGTGGTCAGCTTTTGAATTTTCTGCCACGGCACGAACAACGTTGGCAACCCGAACGGGCGTCCAATACACACATGCGTCACCTCGGCCACGACGTCTTTGTCTTCAATAATCAGGTCTGCGAGGCGTCCGATTCTTTTGCCGTCAAGCAGCACCGGACGTTTGCGAAGACCGCTGAATCGGAAGAGTTCCTCCGGCAAGCTGTTGCTGTTTGAGATCGCTGGGTTCATAAGGGTTCTTCTTTGTTATTTTACGACAGAAATGAACTTGAAGATCATGAGGCCGATCAACGCGAAGAGATAGATGCGCAGCCCTATCAGACATATCTTCGTGAAGGTCGTCATCTCGATTTGGGGCACCGCGTATTCCCGGTTGATGGCCCCCACTTGGGCGACCAGTTTTCGGAAGAGGTTGGATATACTTTTCATGGTGTTGCTCCTCGGTTTACTGGAACAAATTGGGGAAAGGGGTGCTGACGCCATACAGCGTGGACAAGACAATGATGATCGCCACGATGCTGATGTTCGCGATGTTCTCGAACAGGGAGTTGGTGTGCTTACCCATCGTTTTCTTGTCGTTGAGCAGAATGATCAGGAACACCAGCGCTGCGGGCAAGAGGGTCGTCGCAATCACCTGTACAAAGAGGGTAATCAATACGAGCGGCGCGTGCGGAATCAGCACCACGGTTCCGGCAAGGGCGATGTCAAAGAAGTAGTAGGCGTAGAACCATGGGGCTTCTTTGATTTTTTGGTTCAGTGAATGAGCCCAGCCGAAGACTTCGCCGAAAGCCCAGGAACTGGCCAGGGAGATGCAGATCGCGCCGAGCAGCCCGGCGTCGAAGAGACCAATGGCAATCACCGTCCCGGTAAACTTGCTGGTCGGCATAATCTTGATGGCCGCTTCCGCCGCGCTCTCCACGGGCTGTCCGTAGAGGAGTTTGCCGCACACGATGATTAAGACAGCCGCCACAACGACCGTCAGGAACGAGCCGATGGCGGTATCGATTTTCCCGAATTTGATATCCTTCTCTCGCAATCCCTTATCTACCACCGAACTCTGTTGGAAGAAGAGCATCCAGGGAGCGATGGTCGTTCCGATGTTGGCCATGATCAGGAAGAACAACGCGTTGGTCCAGCCGCCCGGCGGCAAATGCGGGATGAAGCTGTGACGGATTATGTCCGAAACCGGGGGGTGAATATAGAACGCGGCGGGAATGTAGATCAGATTGAGAACGCAGAACACGAGTGCAGCCTTCTCCCACGTCCAGTAGCGGCCGCTCAAGATCATTGCTCCCATAATCAAGCAACAGAGCACCACCGTGATCACGGGCGGAACGTGGAAAATACTCAGCGCCGCCGTCATGCCGATGAATTCGGTGATCATCGTGAGCCAGTCGGTAAGGACCAGGTCGAGCAGGGAGAACCATCCCCAGAACGGCCCGAAAGCGCGGAAGATCGCCTCAGCGTGCCCGCGCTTGGTCACCGCCCCGAGGCGCACGGTCATTTCCTGGACAAAATAGGCAACCGGCCCGAGCAGGATGATAAACCAAAGCAGATGCGTCCCGTATTGGGCACCGGTTGCGGTATAGGTTGTGATCCCGCCCGCGTCATTGTCAGCCACCATGACAATGATTCCCGGACCCGCAAGCGCCAGGAACATCCGGATGGATTTTAGCGATCTGCGGAAGTTATAGAACAGTTTGGCTATGAAATTCATGCTCGGCTCGCGGTGTGCTGTTTTTCTCGGTAGTGAAAGCTAATCAGTCCTATTCGCCCCTTGTAATGGGAACGAGACAGCGATGGCTCGGAGCAACAACTAACACTCCGTGCGTTAAAGCATGCGGAGGCCGAATGTTAAAAAAACTTTATGTTCGCAACTGCGAATGGTCCTACATCAGAGCCACTCGCCGAACTTTCTCAGGAACCAGACTTTGACCACCTGTGTGAGTAGGCAGTAGCCGGCCAATATTCCCATTAACCATGGGAGATAGCGGAGCGGCAGCGGGACAAGGCCGATGCTTGCTCCCAAGGAAGTAAACGGGAGCGCGGCACCGACCGTCATAATGATTACGGTCCCGAACACAAGCACCGCCGAAGGGCGGCTTTGAAGAAACGGCACCTTTTGCGTCCGGATCATGTGGACGATGAGTGTCTGTGAGAGCAGCCCTTCCACAAACCAACCGGATTGAAATAGCGCCTGCCTCTCCGGTGAATTCGCCGCGAAGACGAACCACATAAGTGCGAAGGTCAAACCGTCAAAAAGGGAACTGATGGGGCCGATCACCAGCATGAACCGCCCGATACCCCGAGTGTTCCATTGACGCGGGCGCGAGAGATAGTCTTCGTCTACATGGTCAAATGGAACGGCCATCTGCGATACATCGTAGAGCAGGTTTTGCATGAGCAACTGAACCGGTTGCATCGGGAGGAAAGGCAGGAAGGCGCTTGAGCCCAGCACGCTCAGGACGTTTCCGAAGTTCGAACTGGCGGCCATCTTGATATATTTGACGATATTCCCAAAAGTGCGGCGGCCCTCGGTGACCGCCTCTGCGAGAACCATGAGGTTTTTCTCCAACATGACGATATCGGCCGATTCCTTCGTCACATCCGCCGCAGTATCCACCGAAATGCCAACGTCAGCTTCACGCAATGCCCCCGCATCGTTGATCCCGTCGCCGAGATAGCCCACTGTGTGCCCTGCGGCCTTCAATGCACCGATGACACGCGTTTTTTGCACGGGGGTCAGTTTCGCAAAAAGCGTGGTTTGCTGGGCGGCAGACTTTAACTCCTCATCGTCCATTGCCGAAATTTCGCTCCCGAGCATTACGCTCCCAACGTCCAGACCCACCCACTTGCAGATGCGCCGGGCAACCAACTCGCTATCCCCAGTCTGGATTTTGACGGCCACCCCCTGGGCGCGTAAAGCAGCGAGAGCCTCGCCAACCGCGGGCTTGGGGGGATCAAGAAAGGCGATATAGCCCACGAGTATCAAATCACGCTCATCCGCCGCCCGGTATTGGTGGTGCGTGTGATCGATGTCCCGATATGCGACGGCCAGCACACGTAGCCCTTCGTTGCTCATTTCATCGCGCAGCCCCACCACGCGCCGGTGCAGTTCACTGGTAAGCGGCACCGTTCGGCCGTCCATCCGCGCCTGCGTGCAGACAGCGAGCACTTCCTCGACCGCCCCTTTGCAGATCAATTCATGCAGGCACGGCTCCTTTTCGACGATCACGGACATGCGTCGGCGCTCGAAATCGAACGGGATTTCGTCCACCTTGCGGTAGCACTGTGCGAATTTGAGTTTCTCGTGCGATTCGGCATACTCCAGCACAGCCAGATCGAGCAGGTTTTTTAACCCCGTTTGGAAATAGCTGTTGAGATACGCGTATTCCATGACCTCTTCTGCTTGGACGCCCATGATGTCCAGATGGCGCTCCATAATGATGCGGTCCAGCGTGAACGTTCCTGTCTTGTCCGTGCAAAGGATGTCCATCGCCCCGAAGTTCTGAATCGAGTTCAGCCGCTTCACGATGACCTTGTGCTTCGCCATCGCGAGAGCGCCTCGTGCAAGGTTTGCGGAGATCACCACCGGCAGCATTTCCGGGGTCAACCCCACGGCGACCGAAAGCGCGAAAAGGAACGACTCGAACCAGTTCCCTTTGGTGAATCCATTGATCAGAAGCACCGCAGGGACCATCACGAGCATGAATCGAACAAAAAGCCAGCTCACGTTGTTGATGCCGAGATCAAAGCTTGTGAGCGAACGCTCGTTGCCAAAGCCTCGCGTGAGGGATGCAAAGTGGGTGTCGTTGCCGGTGGCGACAACCACAGCGGTCGCGGTGCCGCTGATGACGTTGGTGCCCATGAAACAAAGGTTTGGCAGTTCCAGCGGAGAGCGTAACTCCTGCCCGGTGATGCGCGCCCGCTTCTCCAAATCCGTGCCAAGCGTCTCGAACTTCTCCACAGGCAAGGACTCGCCGCTCAAAACCGATTGGGTGACAAACAAATCGCGCGCACTGATCAGGCGCACCTCCGCAGGAATCATGTCTCCAGCAGCCAGATGCACGATGTCGCCGGGAACAATCTGTTTAATGGGAATCTCCTGACGTTCCGCCGCCCCATCCACGTTTCGGCTGACGGTGGCGCGCGTTGTGACCATGGCTTTCAATCTCTCCACGGACTGCGTGGAACGAGCCTCCTGGAAAAATCGCATCAGGACGCTCACGAAGACCATAATCAGGATTAGCGTCCCGGCTTCCCGATCCTGAACCGCAAATGAGATCACAGCCAGGGTGATCAGAAGCGCCACAAATGGGTTGCGTAAGTTTCTGAGGAACTGCAACCAGAGCGGAGCGGGCCGCTGGCGTGAGACTTCGTTCAAGCCACATTCCGCAAGCCTCGCCGCAGCTTCCGACTGACTCAATCCGCTCTCGCTGGTGCCAAGCGCAGCAAGCAAATCGTCCGCATTGGCGTATGCGGCTTCCAACGTCTGCGAGCGCAAGCGCACCTTTGGTTTGGCACCAAACGGCGTCTTGCGAAGCTTTGAGGGCTCAGCCAAAACTCGCATGTTCTTGCTCACGCGAACGACTCTTCTGCCTCCAGCGTTTCCGGCAGTTCCGAAATAAGTAATTTCACGTCGTACCAGCCATCTCCACGTTGCGTTTCTACCTCCATGTTCTGCTGCAACGCCGCGAGGGCCGCCACAATGCGCCTGCCCAAACCGAGGTCCACGATTTCGTCAGGTTCGTCGGTTTTTATCTGATTGGAAATCGAAAGAGCGGTTTTCCCTGCGCTCTGTTCAAGGCGAATCCGAATGACACCGCGCCCGTGGCGCACACTGTTGGTAAGCAAACTGTAAAGAATCTGCTTGGTGTATTTCGGGTCGGCGCTGATGACGGCAGACTCCGTTTCGATGTCAATTTGGCGGCCCTGATCGCGGGCGAGCAGCCGGAAGTCCTGAGCGACATCTTCCAGTAGCGCGGCGAGATCGAACCGTGTTCGATTGGGTTTTAAATGGCCCTGCTCGGCGCGGGCGATGAACAGCGATTGCTCGACATGCAGCGTGAGACGCAGCAGTTCCGACTGGATTTCCTCCGCAAGAGCCGGATCGATCTTATCTGCCGCTTCCTCAATTTTTAAGCGGATAATCGTAAGTGGTGCGCGCAACTCATGGGCGACTTGCGCCGAATAGTTTCGGAGTTGGAGAAAACCAAGGCTGATCCGCGCGAGCAGATTATTGATGTGCTCCTGCAACTCGCGCAGTTCGGCGTCACTGGTTGCAAAACGCACCTTGCGGTGAAGATTTTGCGGATCAATCGCGTCGAGTTGATCGTTCAGAAAGACGATGGGCGCGAAGGTCTGGCGGACGACTACCCACGCCACCCCAGCGAATGCAGCCACCATCGCCATCCCATAAAGTGCTTCCCAACGCGTCAAGTCGCGCAGGCTGGATACGCTGTTTTCGTGTGATGCCGACAGGTCGGCTTCCAATTGGGTGTGTGCTAGCAACACAAAGAGCACCGAGACTGCCAAGAAGGTCAATCCGAACCAGATGATAAGTCGAAACCAGAATGCCCTCATGCTTCGGCCCTTTGTAGCGCAAACCCAACACCCCGCACCGTTTGCACGAGGGGGACCAATCCTGGAAGATCGACTTTCCCTCGCAGATGATTGATGTAAACGTTCACCACATTCGTATCAGAGTCGAAGCATTGGTCCCACACCCGCTCCACAATAACCGCTTTGCTCACGGGCTTCGGCGCGGTCATCATGAGAAGTTCGAGCAACGCAAACTCCCGGTTGGTCAATTCGATCGAGTGCCCCGCCCGGTTCGCCCGCCGGGCGATCAAGTCGAGTTCAAGATCCTCAAAACGTAACAGGTTGCTCGCTTGCGGGCGCTGCCGCCGCAACAACGCGCGCAATCGGGCGAGCAGTTCCACCGTGGAGAACGGCTTCACCATGTAATCATCGCCACCGACGTCGAGACCCCGCACCTTGTCATCCAATTCACCGCGAGCGGTCAGAAAGAGAATTGGCACATGATTTTCCTTCCGCCGAAGTTGACGGGCCACCGTGAAACCATCCCGTTGCGGCATCATCACGTCCAGCACAAGCGCATCGTATGGATTGTTCTCTGCGAGCCACAACGCCTCCTCGCCGTCTTGGGCGAAATCGACCGCATACCCCTCGGCCACCAACGCCTGGCGGACGTGCTTCCCGATTTTCAGATCGTCGTC
The DNA here is from genome assembly GCA_903928175.1 of uncultured Spartobacteria bacterium. Taxonomy (GTDB): domain Bacteria; phylum Verrucomicrobiota; class Verrucomicrobiia; order Chthoniobacterales; family Chthoniobacteraceae; genus UBA695. The sequence continues at coordinate 22,620 of CAIYQA010000077.1, forward strand.
AGCGAGCAAAATGCGCATAAGTAGTTGAACGTAGCGTCCACCGGAAGTTTCTTCAATCTCCGTGAACGCATCGTTTTGTAGACATCCCGGCACGTCGACCGAATTAGGTTTCGAAAATTGCCAGCCACCATCCCGCGCACCCCTGTCCTCTTGACTGCGGCCCGATTCAGAAGCCCTGAGGCACTAGTTTGTGGGATTCCGCCCAAACACTTCCACTCAGGGCAAGGGATCACACGTCCCTTTTGGCGAAAAAAGGTAGCAATGAAAAATCTGAATTCTCCCGACTCCGAACCGGGGCTTTGGTTACGAGAAAACCGCAACCTAAGACCTGTATCCGCCTATTTATCAGATGCTTACAGTGCTTCGAGTAATTACCAAATAGGCCCCGTGTCGGTAATCAAATCTGAACGCAACGGTGCTTTGCCGCTTGCTCGAATGGGCTTTTCAAGGTAGCAATGGATCGGATTTTTCAAAAAAGGTAGCAAAATCGGGTAGCAATACCCGGCTTTTTTGGAAAATTAAATATTTTACAAGTCGCTGGCTATCAGCAACTTAACGGGCCTATAGCTCAGCGGTTAGAGCAGGGGACTCATAATCCCTTGGTCCCTGGTTCGAATCCAGGTGGGCCCACTTTTGTAACCGCTTTTCTTTAGGATCTACACCAAGTTGGGGGAGTGATTTTGCGTTCCGGGCTCAGTGGCCGCTGGTCGAAACGGAAACCATTCCTTTGAATCCGCTGAAACGGGGCCAGTTGAACCCGTAGAAGGCGACGTAAGCAAAGCAGGCCATTGGCACAATGAAGCTGCGAGACATGTCGTAGTGGTCCGCCACGGCTCCCATTAATTTTGGCAGGATCGCGCCGCCCATGATTGCCATGACGATGTAGGAGGAAGCCTGCTTCGCTCGCGACCCAAGCCCGAAAATCCCGAGGGCGAAGATGGTCGGAAACATGATGGACATGAAAAAGTAGCTTAGGAAGACGCAGGCCACGGAAATCCACCCGAGTTTGCAGAAGACTACGAGCGAGAGGATGACGTTCAAGAGTCCATAAAGCCCAAGCACCTTATGGGCTTCGATTTTCCTGAGGATTCCTGCGCCGCTAAAGCGCCCTGCCAGGAAGAACAAAAAGCCGAGCGAAGCGAGATTGGACGCGCCTCTATTGCTGATATGGAGAATGCCGTCTTTGCCGGTCTCGAACCAGCCCTGAAGCAGGGCGGTATTCCAGGCATTCGGGATGGCTGGCACTTGGGTGGTGATGTAGTTGATGAAAAAACTGAAAATGCCGGCCTGCGCCGCGACGTAGAGAAACTGCGCCAGCACGGCCAATACGAAATGCGGCTGCCTCCAAATGGAATGCGAAACTTTCGTAGCCGGAGTGTCGAGTTGATAGTCATCCTCGGGTTGGATGTCCGGCACGTTGGCAAAGTAGAAGATGACGGCGAGAATGAGCACAAAGACACCCACAATTGCATACGGAATCCAAAGCGTCTGGCTTCCCGTGCTGTGGCCTGCCGCGTCCTTGGAGTAGAAGAACATGCCTCCGGCAATCGGCCCGAAGATCCAGCCGATGCCGTTGCACGATTGGGCGAGGTTAATGCGGGTGGCCGCATATTGAGGATTTCCCAGCACTGTGGTGTACGGATTGGCAATGGTTTCCAGGAAAGTCAGGCCCGCCGCGATGAAGCAGACTCCCAACAAAAAAGCCCAGAATTGTGCGATGTGCGTCGCCGGAATAAACCAAAAGCCGCCGACCGCGACCATGAGCAAACCGGCGATGATGCCGCCCTTGTATCCCAGCTTTGTCGCCAGCCATCCGGCAGGCAGCGCCATGAGGAAATAACCCAGATAGTGCGCGAACTGAACCCAGGCGGATTGCGAAAGGCTCAGGTGCAACTCCTCCTGAAAATGTTTGTCCATCACGTCAATCATTCCGTTGCAGAATCCCCATAAGAGGAAGAGCGAACTGACAAGCAGAAAGGTGAAGAACAGGTTTTTGCCGTCGCTTGTGACGAACATGCTTTTCTTGGCGGGAACGCTTTGCGTGGAGGGGAGCATCTCTTTCATGGAAACGAATTATCTCTTTTTGCAACACGCTGGCAACTCGCAAACATGGGCGGTCGGAGAAAATAGCAAAAGCAAAATAAGCGCCCTGCAACCGTCCGGTCGCAGGGCGCTTGATTCTTTTGAAGAACTATCGGGCTCCGTCCCGGCCCTTACGCATTCTTTGCAGGGCAACCAACATGCCAAACCCGCCCACCATCATCGCCCAGGTGCCAGGCTCCGGCACGGCTTGATACTGCAGGTTGAGGCTGTTGGCGTTCTGCACGAAGCTGAACTGTCCGGGGTTGAGGAGACCGCCCGCGAAGTTGCCCACGCTGAAGGCGATGTTGCTCGCATTGAAGCCGGTGAGACCCGTTGTGGTGAGGACATTGCTCCAGAGGTGGTCAACCCCTGCGTCAAATGTCGTGCCGTCCCCTGTTACATTCTGCAGAGCCACCGTAATTCCTGTGATTCCGGTGAGATCCAGCGTGCCGACGGCCAGTTTGGCGTAATCGGTTCCCGCGGTTCCGCTGGCATCTTGGGTTACGGACAGCGCGAAAGTCACGCTATTCTGAAGGGTGAGATTGCCCGCGGTCAGCGTGCCCTTCCCAGTGGTGTCGCCAGGGGTCACTGTGCCTCCGGTGGCAATCGTCAACCCACCCGTGTTGCCTTTGCCGCCCAGCGTGGCTCCCGAATTCACCGTCGTCAGCGCACTGCTGTTGATCGAGCCATTCACAATCAGCTTGCCCGCATTTACTGTCGTGCCGCCGCTGTAGCTGTTGCTGCCGGAAAGCGTCAGCGTGCCTGCGCCGGATTTTGTCAATCCGCCGACGTTGGATTGGTCCAGCGTGTTGGCAAAGGTGACATTCTGGCTATTGGTGTCGATGGCAATGGCTCCGGTGCTGCGCAGGATTCGGTTGGAGTAATCCGCCGTGTTGGTCGCGCTGAATTGCAACGTGCCGCTTGCGAAAACAATGGAGCCCAGTTTACCCATCGGCCCTGAAGTCCCAGCCGTTTCCGCCCCTGTCACACGGAGAACGCCTCCGTTCAGGGAGGTGTCGCCTGTGTAGGTGTTGGCACCCGCCAGCACCCATGTCCCGATACCACTCTTGATCAGGCTGGTGTTGGGGTTACTACCCGAGTTGTCCGCGAGAATCCCAGTACCGCCCCCAAAGGTGTTTGCGCCGGTATTGGTTCCGGTCAGGGTAAGATAATTGTGCTGGCTGTTCTGGTAAACAAGCGCGGCTGCCGGAGCCCAAGTCAGGGGATTGACCCCTGATGCATCAAGGGTCGCGCCGGTCGCACCGATCGTAAAGCTGCGATCGGTGGTGGGAGTAGTTTCAGATCCGATGTATTGCACGGTCCCACCTGCGATGAGCAGATTGGTTGCCACGTTGGTGCTCGCACCCAAGCCGCTGGCAGAGCCTCCGTTGGACAGGGTGTCAATCGCGTAGGTTCCGCCTAAAACACTGGTAACGCCGGTGTAATTCTTCCCGCCAGCTACACTGAGCGTGCCCGCACCTGCGGCCGTAACTGAAGCCTTGCCCGTTGCGTCCTGAATGGCAAGTGAAGAAGCCAGGTTGAGCGTGGCTCCGCTGGCCGTAATAAAGTCAATTTCCGTTGCTGCGGTGTTACTCGAGTTTAATGTCCCGGCGGTAATGGTGTATTGATTCGTGGTGCCGCCGCCCGCGTAAAGAATTGAAGAGGCCCCACTGTTTGTGGACTGGAGGCTCTTGTTCCCCATGCTCAGTGTTCCGTCGCCCGTGATCTTAATTCCTAAATAGCTAAAGTTTCCAGTCTTCGTCACGTTTCCCGAAAGGGTATAATAGCTGGAAGTGCTGCCCGCGGCGCTGTCACTCGCCATGGCAGCAGTATAGTTTGAGCCGGCACCCACGATGTTCTTGCTCGAATTGTAATAGGCAAAGTCTGAATACCCGTTATACGTAGCCCGGTTGCCGACAAACGCGCTGGCGGAACCGCCGGCGTTATTCAAAGTGCCGCTGGTAATCGTAAAATCCAATTGGCTGTTGCTGTTGAGAGTCAGAGTCGAAAGGTTGAGCGTGGCGTTGTTAACCGTCACCCTGCCCGCGTAACCAGTCGTTGACACCAAGGAGTTGAGAGTTTGAAGATTATTGGAGCCAGCGTTTCCTGTGATCTGCAAATTACCACCCAGGATATTCATTACGGGGCGCGAAGCGGTAGCAATGCCATTGTAGAGGGTATCGGTGCCGGTGGTGGTCAAATCCACATTCAAGGTTCCACCCTGGACGTAAGTTTGGCCCGTGTAGGTGTTGCTGCCGGAGAGCGCCCATGTTCCCGAACCCGCTTTATAGAGGTTAATGGCATTAGTGCCAGTGGTACCCACGCCGCCGTTGGAAATGATCCCAGTGATCAGGTTGCCCGTGCTATTGCCATCCAAGATAAGTTTTGGGCTTCCATTTTTGCCTGCGCCTGGCGCATTGGCCGTCACGGCCCCAAAGCTCATGTTAACTCCCATGGGATTGATTGCGACGTTCGTAGTGTTGTTGCCATAGGAGATTGTGGTCAACCCCGAAGCGGTCACTGTCGGGGTTCCATTGGTCACTTGGGTTCCTTTTAAAAAGGTCCAATCCTGATTGATACCCATGTTCGTGAAAGTCATGGATTGGTTAAGAGCGGCTCCGGCCGTGGCCCGGTCGAGCACGATCCGATTCGCCGCCCAGCTGTAGCTGACGGTTCCGTAATTGAAGGTGAGGTTGTTAATGCTCGAATCAGCCCCCAACCAAAGCGTGCCATACGTGCCGGCGGCGTTGTAATCAGTTACAAAAATTTGGCTGGCGTTCTTCACCGCATTCACATTGGCAAGCCTGACCAATGCGCCGCCGCCCGTGCTATTTGACAACATCAGTTTTCCAGTAAAGCTGTTTGACGCCGAGAGGGTCGTGACACCGGTGTTATTGATTGTCAAATCACTCGCGACAGAACCATTTGCTGTGTCTGCGATCGTTCCATTGATCACGGTGTTGCCCGTGCCGGCGATCGTAAAGTTGCGGTTTGCGCTGGTTTCAGAAAGGTTCAAATTTCCTATGGTAAGCGCGGCACCTGATATGTTGTTTGTTAAAACTTTATTGTTGTTCGTTGAATTCGTATACGCGCCGCTTAGCGTGATCGCGTTGCTGCCGCTGAAGATTGGGCTGTTATTACTCGTGATCGCATTGGTAATCGTATGAAGCCCGCCTGTAGCCTGAAGGGTTATCGCCGCACTGATACCGACGGTTCCACTGCTGCCAAAAGCCGCATCACTCCCGATCAAAATCATGCTGCCACTGCCACTCAGAGCAGTGTTGCCCGTATAGGTATTAGCTGCGTTTATTGTGGTCGTGCCGGTATTGGAGACAGTGAAGTTGCTTAACGCAGTACCGCCGTTTGAAACAGTTCCGCTTATCAGTGTATTTCCAGTGCCCGATAGGGTAAGGGTTCGCGCACCATTAACATCGGAAATAGCGATATTACCGGACAATGTCAGCAGCCCGCCGCCCGAGATGTTGTTGGTTATAGCGGCGCTGGCATATTGTGTTGTCATCGACCCGCTCAGAGTTATCCCATTCGTACCAGTGCAAGTTAGGGTTGGACCAAAATAAAAGAAAAGCGGATTGGAAATCGTTCTAGTCCCGCCAGAGGCTTGCAGGGTGTAGTTCCCGCTGCCGTTGAAAGTGACGAGTCCTCCGCTGCCAAAAGCCGAGTCAGTTCCGAGCACAATATTGGCATTGGGGCTCAGACTTGTGGCTCCGCTGTAAGTGTTGGTGCCGGTCAGCGTGGTCGTGCCAGTGGCGCTAATCGTGAGGGCGACAGTGCCGGTGGTGCCATTCCCAATGACGCCACTCAGGATGGTGTTGCCAGTGCCAGCCACAGTGAGGGTCTTGGCCCCTGCGCCGGTGGAGCCCGTGATGCCTCCGGCGACCGTCAGGGTTTTGCCGGACGTGGTGCCGTTGTTGGTGAGGGTGAAGGTCTGCGTCGTGCCATCGGTGCCGAGGATAATGTTGGCATTGACGGTTTCTGTCTGGATAACGGTGCTGTTGACC
>CAIYQA010000078.1 GCA_903928175.1 uncultured Spartobacteria bacterium
ATGCTGTCGAGTTCGAGGGCAATGATGGGGCGAGGCATGCCCGTCATCTTACATCAATGGTAAGTAGCGACCATCTATTTCGTGTACACTACACTAGAGCTTCGAAGACACCGGCATTCCCAAGCTGGAGCTTGGGAACGAGGGAAAGATGCAAAGGCGCGAAGCAGGCAAATCGCCTCCGTTCCGAATTCGGGAAGGGATGGGGCGTTTACGCCATGATGCTCCCGGCGACTTCCTTGCGTTTTTCTTCACCGAAAAGCCGCTGCACGAGCGCCAGACCGAAATCGAGCGCCGTTCCCGCGCCGCGCGAGGTGAGAAGCGCTCCGTCCTCCACCACGCGTTCGGCGGGGAGGGCTGCGGGGAGTTCGTCGTAAACCGAAAAGTGCGCCGTAAAACGCTTGCCGGTGAGCAGTCCGGCATCGGCGAGCACCGTGGGCGCGGCGCAGATCGCCGCCACCGGTTTGCCCGCCTGTGCGAACTCGGCGGCGAGTCGGGCGGGGCGTCCATCGGCCCGTAGCGCCGCCACCCCCGGTCCGCCGGGGAGAAAAAGCAGGTCGAAGGTGTCGTGCAATACGTCCGCCAAAGCCACATCCGCCCGCACCACAACCTGGCAGCGCCCCGTCACAAGCCGCTCGGGCGTCAGCGATGCCAGGACCACTTCCGCCCCGGCCCTGCGGAGCAAGTCCACGGGCGTGAGCGCTTCGATTTCCTCAAATCCATCCGCCAGCAAACAAAGGACACGTTTCGACATGCCAGGGAGTTTACAACCAAAGGCCTATCAACGAGAACCTGAAAAACACCCATGATGACCCGATCGGGAAATCCCGCATTAGAAGGGTTCACCACAGAGGACACGAAGAGCCCAAAAAAAGAACGAGAGCTGAATCCCGGAGGACGCAGCTCTCGCTCGGTAGGTTGTTCGCCACGCATTGCGCGGCTAAAAGACTACTTCTTGGCTTTCGCGCAGCACTTGGCGGGAGCCTTCACAACCTTGCTGTCCGTAACAACGGGAGCGGGTTTGTGGGAGCAAGCGCTGAGGGTAACTGCGGCAAAGGCCACGGCGAGGAATAGGTGTTTCATAGAGAGAACATTTTTCCCCCTGTTTGCGGAAGAATCAAGATCAGATTCAACAAGAATGCAGGTTATTGAGTCTTTTTTTGCGTTTACCCAGCATCATCCAGTGAAACGGCTTGTGCCGCAGGGCGAAAAAAGAGAGACTCAAATCCACTATGAACGCTTTGCTTCGCGGGGTTTTGGCGGGGGTGCTGGGTTTTTGTGCCCTGGGATGGGCGAGGGGGGCAGAGCTGGTTTTTGTGGTGCCGCTGAAGGGGCAAGTCTCCCAGGCACAGTTCTTTTTCCTGCGCCGGGCGCTCAAGGAGGCGGAACGGGCGGACGCGAAAGCCGTGGTGCTCGATATGGATACCTACGGGGGCGAGGTGGACGCCTGCGTTGCCATGCAAAAAGCCCTCTCCCATGCCCAATTGCGGAAGCTGACCTATATCAACCCGAACGCCGGTTCCGCCGGGGCGCTGATCGCTCTTTCGACCCCGGAAATCTACATGGCGCCCATCAGCGCCATCGGTGCGGCGGCTCCGGTGATGGCCGGCGGGCAGGACCTCAGCAAAACGCTGGAGGACAAGCAGGTCTCCTTCCTCTCCAATTATTTCGCCAGCGTGGCCGAGAAAAACGGGCACGATCCGCAGATCGCCAAGGCGTTCATCGACAAAAACCAGGCGGTCATCATCGGCGGGCAGACGCTCCACGAAAAGGGCTCCGTGCTGAGCTTGAGCGCGCAGGAGGCCGCAAAAGTGATCAACGGCAAGCCGGTGTTGGCGGCGGGGATTGCGACATCGGTCGCCGATCTGCTGAAAAAAGCGAAGCTCGAAGGCCTGGTGCGCGAGGTGCAGCCGACCGGGTTCGAGGTGCTGGCGTTTTGGGTGACGACGCTCTCGCCGCTGTTCCTGCTGGGCGGCATCCTCGGGGCCTACCTCGAAATGAAGATTCCGGGGTTTGGGCTGGCGGGGATTCTTTCCGTCCTCTGCTTCGCGATTTTCTTCATGGGGCATTACGTGGCCGGGCTGGCCGGATGGGAAGCGCCCGTGTTGTTTCTCATAGGGCTGGCCTTGCTGTTGGGAGAATTGTTGATTCATCCGGGAACCATCCTGCCGGGGCTGTTGGGAGCCACCTTGTTGGGAATCTCGGTGGTTTGGGCGATGGTGGACCGCTATCCGGGCAGCCCGCTGGTGCCGGATCCTGCGCTGCTCGTCGCGCCGCTCTTGAAACTGGCGCTGGCCGTGGGGCTCTCGGGGATTGCGATTGCGATTTTGGCCAAATACCTCCCCAAGACCTCCTTTTTCCACGGGCTCGTGTTGGCGGGCCGCAACCCGGCGGGAGCGGCGCTTTCGCCCACCAAAAGCGAGTTCACCCGGCTGCCGGTCGGGGCGGAGGGAGTGGCGCGCTCGATCCTGCGGCCGAGCGGCAAGGCGGAGATCGGCGGGGAATTCCACGACGTGATTACGGCGGGCCAGTTCGTGGAACCCGGCACACGGGTGCGCGTGGTGGCGGTGGAAGGGGCGCGGATCGTGGTGGAACCGGTGGAACCTCCTTCCAAATGAATGCCTCTTTTCTTAGCGCCTTTGCGTCTTTGCGTGAGAAATGATCTTTGCCGCCTTCGTGCGGAAATCTTCAGGAGCCAATAAAGCCACATGATACATTTTCTTTTTCACCGGATCAAAAACTGGGATGCGCACCACCGGCTGTTTGCTTCCGCTGTGGTGGCGATTTGTGTGGCGGTTGCGACCCGGGGCAGCCTGCGCCTTCCGGTGCAGGTGGTGGCGGTTTGGAATGCGTTTTCCCTTTGCATTTTGGCGCTGGCTTGGTTGCGGATCGTCACGGCGCGCCCCCTGGAGTCGTTGAAAACCGCCAAATTGCAGGATTCCGGACGGAGGACGATCTTTGTGTTTGTGCTCCTCGCGGCTTGCGCAAGCATCTTTGCGGTGGGCTATTTGCTGGGCACGGCCCACGAGCGGCACGGGGGCGGCTGCTGGAGACGGTGGCGCTGGCGTTCGCCACGGTGATCGGCTCGTGGAGCCTCATTCACACCCTTTTCGCGCTGCATTATGCCCATATCTACTATGGCGACAGCGACGATCCTCGTGTGGCGCGTCATGCCGGGGGCCTGATCTTTCCCGATGAACGCACCCCCGATTATCTCGATTTCGCCTATTTTTCGTTTGTCGTCGGGATGACCTGCCAGGTCTCGGACGTGCAAATCTCCGGGCGCAAACTCCGCCGCTGGGCGCTCGTGCACGGGCTGCTCTCGTTCGCGTTCAACACCGCGATCCTCGCCCTGAGCATCAACGTCGTTTCGAGCCTTTTCACGGCGTGAGGAATCGCCAAATTCAGAATTTCACCGCGAAGAACACAGAGGACACGAAGAAAGAAACAACCGGCTCTCCTGAATTGTGAACCCCACAAACCCATCACCTCCCGAAACCTGGCAACTGCGGCTTTTGCGCGCCTGGGTCTGGTTTAGCGAACTGGTTTGCCCCAGCGAATTGCAGGTGACGCTTTTCTGGGCGGGGCTCATCGGTTTTCTCGGCGCGCTGGCATCGGTCGGATTCCGCGATCTGGTCCAATGGCTGCATTGGGTTTTGACGCAGCACACCGGCAGCTTGGTTCTGAGCTTTACGCAGCTCCCGCCCTGGCAGCGCCTCCTCATTCCCGCAGTGGGCGGCGCGCTGGCGGGCGGAACGCTTTACTTCGGCAGCCGCATCAAACCGGGCCGCAGCAGCACGGATTACATGGAGGCCATCGTGCTCGGCGATGGCGTGATCTCGTTGCGCCTCACCTTGGTCAAGTGCACCTCGGCCCTTTTTTCCATCGCTTCGGGGGCTTCCATCGGGCGGGAAGGCCCGCTGGTACAACTCTCGGCCACGATCGCCTCCTTCGTGGGGCGGCGGCGCAAGCTGCCTGTGGTGCGGCTGCGGCTGCTGGTCGCGTGCGGCGCGGCGGCGGGAATTGCCTCCGCCTACAACGCCCCGATTGGCGGCGCGCTCTTCGTATCCGAAATCATCCTGCGCTCGCTGGCAATGGAGAGTTTCGGGCCGCTGGTGTTTGCCTCCGTCATCGCCACGTTGACCGTCCGCCAACTGCTTGGCGCGAGCCCGCTCTACGAGATCGCCATTCCCTCCGTGCAGCTTAATTCCACGTGGGAAATTGTCCTCTACCTGTTGCTCGGAGCACTGGCGGGAGGGATTGCCCCGCTGTTTCTCTGGTCGCTGCGGGCGAGCGAAACGCTCTTCAAAAAAATACCCGGCCCGGGGGCGTTGCGGCTGGCCGCGGGCGGGTTGGCCGTCGGGATGCTGGCGGTTTTCCTGCCGGAAGTTTGCGGCAACGGCTACAGCGTGGTGAACCAGGTGATCCAAGGCCATTACGTCTGGTACCTGCTGCTGCTCATCCTGATCTTTAAACTCCTGGCGACTGCCGCCACCTTCGGCTCCGGGGCGGTGGGCGGCGTCTTTACGCCGACGCTGTTTGTGGGGGCCTGCATGGGCTACCTCTTTGCGCTGGCCGCCGCGCCGCTTTGGCCGGGCGCCCCGCTGGTGCCCACGGCTTTTACGCTCGTGGGAATGGGGGCGCTGCTGGCCGCCACCACGCACGCTCCGCTCATGGCGATCCTTGTGCTTTTTGAGATGACTTTGGATTATCAAATCATCCTCCCGCTCATGCTCGCCTGCGTTGTGGCACATTACGTCAGCCGGGGGTTCGATCCCAAATCGATCTACGCGGAATCGCTCAAACGCAAGGGCGAGGGGATGTTCGATGCCACGCTCCCGTCGCTGCGTGTGGCTGACTTGATGAAACCCAAGCCGGAATGCATCCAGGAATCCGCCCCATTTCTGGAAATCGCCGAGAGCTTCCTGCGCAATCAGTTTGTCAATTTGTATGTCGTGGATGCCAACCAATCGTTCAAGGGAGTCATTTCCCTGCACGACATCAAGAGCTATCTGAGCGATCAGGGGCTGGCGAACCTTGTCATCGCGCGCGACCTGCTGCGCCCGGAATTTCCGACAATCACACCAGATGTGATACTCGCCCATGCCCTCGCCGCGTTCGCCCGCCACGACGCCGACCGCCTCCCGGTCATTTCCAACCCGGCCGACCGCCAGCTCATTGGCACCATTTCCAAAAGCGACCTCCTGCTCGCCCTCGCCGAGCAGAACAAGCAGGAAGAGCCGATGTAGGCGCTACAATTCCGCAAGCAGCCGCGCGTGGATTCCGTCAAAGCCGCCATTGCTGAAGACCACAATCACATCGCCGCTTTTCACCAATGGTTTGAGCCGGGCGATGATTTCGTTCACGCCGGGTTCGTAGAAGGCCGGTTTGCCTGCGGCGGCAATGTCGGCGATAACCCGCTCCGGGTTGAGCCGTTCGGCTTCGGGGATCTGCTCCAGGCGCGCCACTTTCGCGAAGAGGACGCCGTCGGCCTGCTCAAACGCCGCCGGAAGTTGGTGCTGAAACACGGCCCGCCGGGTGGTGTTGGAGCGCGGCTCGAACACAGCCCAGAGGCGCGCGCCCGGGTATTGGTGGCGCAGTCCGGCGAGGGTCTGGCGGATGGCTGTGGGGTGGTGGCCGAAGTCGTCGATGACCTTGATTCCGCGCACTTCCCCGCGGATTTCCTGGCGGCGCATCACGCCCTCAAAGCACGCGATCGCTTGCGCGATCACCGGCAGCGGAATGCCGTAAAAATGGGCGGCGGAAGCGGCCATCGCGGCGTTGCGCACGTTGTATTCGCCCACCAACGGCAGGCTGAAGCGCGTCTCAAAAAGCGTGAACTCGGAGCCGCCCGGGTGGTAGCGCACATCGGTGATCCGGTTGGCGGCATTGGGCGAGAAGCCGACTTCGACAATCGGCGCGGGGCAGGTGCTCGCGGCATCGAGCGCGTTGGGATCGTCTGCATTGAGTAATACCATGCCGTTGCCGGGGACGATGTTCAGCATCCGACGGAAGCTCAGCTTGATCTCATCGAGGTTGTTGAAAATGTCCGCGTGGTCAAACTCGATGTTGTTTACGATGACCAGTTCGGGCATGTAATGGACAAATTTGCTGCGTTTGTCAAAAAACGCGGTGTCGTATTCGTCGCCCTCAAGCACGACATATTGGGAATCCCGAAAGCGCGCTCCCTGGCCAAGGTTTTTGGGAATACCGCCAATTAAATAACTCGGCTCCAGTCCCGCGCTTTCGAGAATCCACGCGAGCAGCGAGGTGGTGGTGGTTTTGCCGTGGGTGCCGGTGACGACGAGATTGTGCCGCCCCCGCAGGAAGAACTCTTTGAGGGTCTCCGGCAGAGAAAGATAGTATAGCTTCCGGTTCAGAACGGCCTCGGCTTCCGGGTTGCCCCGTTTGATCGCGTTGCCGACGACAATGAGTTGTGCTTGGGTGGGAAGATTTTCCGCGCGAAATCCGGCGGTAAGCTTGATCCCTTTCTGTTCCAGGAAAGTGGACATCGGCGGATAGACATTTTCGTCCGATCCGGTGACAGTGAAGCCGCGTTCTTGCAGCGCGGCGGCCACGGCGCCCATGGCGGTGCCACAGATGCCGAGGAAGTGAATGTGTTGGATGCCGGGATTCATGGGGCGTGATCCGGCATGTTACGCATGTGCGGCATCAATACAAGTGCGCGGGCGTTAAAGAATAGCCGCAAAAAGGCGCAAAAAGCGCAAAAATTAGGATTCAGTGCGCGATCCATGGGGAATAGCAAGGGGCAGAGCGAATGCTCCGAAGGCATCATCTCTTTCCTTTGCGCATTTTGCGCTTTTTTGCGGCTATCCCGCTCAAATCCCTTCGGCTTCCTCCTGGCGCTTGAACTCCTCGAGCAGCCAGCAGAGCCGTTCCATGGCCACCTCGGCGTCGGGGCCTTCGATGCGGAACATCAATGTGGAGCCGTGGTCGAGATTGGCGCTCAAGACATCCAGAATGCTTGCCCCGGAATAATCGTCCCCATTTTTGACAAGCGTCACACTGGATTGAAACGTCCGCACCGCGCGCACAAACTCGGCGGCGGGTCGGGCGTGCAGTCCCAGGCGGTTGAGGATTTTGACCTTGCGTTCCAACATGGTGCTCAGAAACCTAGCTTGCTTCCCGTATTGGGCAAACTTTTCGTGCGATGTTTTTCCCCGTTGCTTGGCGCTTGTGGAGGGGGGGCCATCCGCAACCGTCGTTGTCTGCGTATTGTTCACGAGGTATTAACGATGAAAACGGCTCTGGTGTGTGCACTCATTTTTGGACAATTTGCAGCCGAGGGGCGCGAACCCGCCGCGCCGAGGCGTTCACAATGCGGCTGTCCTTCCCCCGGCGTGGTCGTTCCCGGCGGGGAATACCCAGCGCCGGTTGCCGAAATGACCACCGGCAACGGGCCCACTGTGGGAGGCGCGTACGTGCGGGTGAAAACCGCGCCCCAGCCGCTGCTGATGTTCAGCCCGCTCGCCCCGCCCGAATATGGGAGCGGGCGCAATCTGCTTACCTTCACTGACGATCCCTACCGCACCGAAAATCCAAATGTGCGCCGCGAAGTCCGCCCCATCGGTATCCGGATTTTAACCCTCCGGCCCAACTGGTAAATCTCGGCCCCCGAATCTCGGGAAAGCCGTAAAAGCAACTCAGATACCCATGCCCCGCTCGCGCGGCACCGCGCGGCATGAAAATGGGCAGTGGTGCAGCCTCAGCGCCAAAGGCGCGACCCATACCAGCCCAGCCCATCGGGCTGGGTCTTTCGAGAGGAACCGCCCAGGGCTGTAGGCCCGCACTATCAATCACGCAGGGGATAGTGCGGGCCTACAGCCCTGCCGTGTTCGAGGCGTGGAGTCCTTGGCCTGCGCTTCGCTCCGACCAAGGCTGGTATGGGGCCGCGCCTTTGGCGCTGAATGCAATATGCCAAGTTTGCACCGCTTTGAATCACGCTATTTTCGGTTCAGACTGCCCCGTTTTTTGCCTCTGCCCCTCTTTTCCCCCATGCCGTGCTCAGGTTCCGCGTTTTGAGAGCAAAAAAGAGTTGGTTTTTCTGTAAAGAGCGAGCAGATTGGGGCGTGCACTGCTCAAATACTGTCAAAACCTCTCCCAAAATGGCTCGCCTCTTTTCTCCAAACGGCCGGGACTTGAACGATTTTGCAGGTGGCATTGAACCGCGCCCAGGCCATGACAAAAAATCCTGAAGAACGGTTGCTCCAGCAGCTCACCCGCTCGAAAATCTTCCAGGATTACGAGCGGGCGTTTAGCGAAGCCACGCAGATGCCCTTGAGTCTGCGCCCCGTGGAGATTTGGAACACGGTGCACCGGGGCAAGAAGTTCGAAAACCCGTTTTGCGCTTTCATGTCGCAATCCGGTCGTGCATGTGCGGCCTGCCTGGATGCGCAACACCAAGTCACCGTGGGCGAGGGGCCGAAAACGCTCACCTGCTTTGCCGGCCTCACCGATAGCGCCGTGCCGGTGCACCTCGGGCTCAAAACCATCGGCTATCTACAGACGGGCCAAATTCTTTTGCGGGCGCCCAACAAGGGCCAGTTTCAGCGCATCTCCAAGCAATTGCTGGAATGGGGCGTGACCGTGGACTCCGCGCAGCTTGAGGAAGCCTATTTCCAAACCCATGTGCTTACCCCGGCCCAGTATCAGGCAATGGTCAAGCTGCTGGAAATCTTTGCCCAGCACCTGAGCGCGCTTTCCAACCAGATCGCCTTGCAGGAGGCCAACGCCGAGCCGCCCATCATTCACCGGGCCAAGGAGTTCATCGAGACGCACAAGTCCGACCCGATTTCGCTCAGCGAGGTCGCGCGCGCCCTCAACGTCAGCACGTTCTACTTCTGCAAGCTCTTTAAAAAAGCTACCGGCATCAATTTCACAGAATACCTCTCGCGCGTGCGGATCGAGAAAGCCAAAAACCTGCTCTTGAACCCCAACCTGCGCGTGAGCGAGATCGCCTACGAAGTCGGTTTCCAATCCCTCACCCATTTCAACCGTGTGTTTTTGCGGATCGTGGGCCGTTCGCCCACAGCCTACCGGGATACGCTGCCCAAGTGATTGCGCCAGCGCGTATTTGAGCTTGCGCCGGGCCTCCGGGAGACGACAAATAGGCTGCTGTGAAATCGGCGTTTGTAGATAAACTCATCGAACGGATCGGGCGCGTCGGCTCCGAGGATGTTCAGACCTACCTGGCGCGGCTGGCCAAGGAAAAAGGTTTCTTGGAGACCATTTTCAATGCCATCCAGGAAGGGGTGATTGTGACCGATTCCACTGGCCGCATCAGTTATGTCAACCAGGCGGCTTGCGGGCTCTTCGGGTTTTTACGCGAGGACTGCATCGATCGCCTGCTCTCCGAGCGGCTGCGCGGGCTGGAGTGGAGCGAAGTGGCCGGGGGAGGCGAACAGATTGTCAGCCGTGATATGGAGGTGTTTTATCCCGAAAACCGGATCCTCAATTTTTACGTGGCCCCGCTCAAAAGCGAGCCTTCCACGCGCGGCAAAAAAGCGTCCCCTGGCGAACCTGCCGTCACCGGGTACGCCGTAATCCTGCGGGACATCACCGAAACCCGTCGCAACACGGAGCAGGCCATCGAATCCGAGCGGCTCTCGGCGCTCACACTGCTGGCGGCGGGAGTGGCCCACGAGATCGGCAACCCGCTTAATTCCCTGCACATCCACTTGCAATTAATGGAGCGGCGGCTGCGCAAACTCCCCGAGGAAGCGCGGGAGTCGCTGCGGGAATCCGTCGAGATTGCCAAGGAGGAAATCACCCGCCTGGACTCGATCATCAATCAATTCCTGCGCGCGCTGCGGCCCACCCCGCTGGAGACGCGCCCGGAGAACATCAACGCGATCGTGGAGGAGTCGGTCGCTTTTTTAGAGGCGGAGATCGCCGACCGCGATATCCTCGTCGAGAAAGAGCTTCGCCCGGACCTTCCCCTGCTCGAAGTGGATCGCAACCAGCTCAAGCAAGTATTCTACAATATTATTAAAAACGCTTTCCAGGCGATGAAGAGCGAGGGCATCCTGCGCATCCGCACCGACCGGGACGACCAGTTTATTTCCATCGCCTTCGCAGATACGGGAGGAGGGATCTCGCCCGATCACATGAGCAGCATCTTCCAGCCGTATTTCACGACCAAAGAGAAGGGCTCCGGGCTGGGCCTGCTCATCGTGCGGCGCATCGTGCGCGCTCACGGCGGCGAGATCGACCTGGTCAGCAACGCAGGTGTCGGGCTCACCCTGACCATTCGGCTGCCCTTCCGCGACCAACGCGTGCGCCTGCTCGGTCCCGGTGATCCCGAGACCTCTGCGTAATTACCCACTGCTATCTGTCGGCAGGCTTGGCAGGAGTGGGTTTTTCCGGAGCCGTGGGGGCCGGAGTCGCAGTTACGGGAGGGGCGTCGGTCGCAGTGATCGTGGATGCACTCTTTCCATCAAACCCCGGGACCACATTCACTCGCATCCCCGACTTCAACTCGCTCAAGCTCACCGCCGCTCCCTTGAGATAGAATTTTGTATTTTTGTTGATCGTGTAGCTCTTCGTCTTCAAGCCGGTATCCACCGTGATGGATTCCGAGCTGATGCTGCCAATGACAGTATGCCGCGGGGGAGGGGTGGGCTTTGGGCTCGGCTTTGGGGCGCCGCCAGCAAGAGCGGACGAGGCGGAGAGACCCAAAGCGAGGATACAAACAAAGAGGAGGGAAATGAATCGTTTCATTGAAATGGACATTACTGACGGTCTTTTTCTCCGGCAAGCTAATTAAAATAGCGTTGCGCTCCAACGGAACGCGCGGTCAATTTTCACGCCGCGCCGGGGCCCGCGTTCGCATCAAAATCCCATTCCCCCGAGACCGAAGCCATAAGGCCAATAAGGCCACGGATAACCCCACCCATTGCCCGTAGGGGAATACGAACTGCCCGTGTCCGGGGCCTTGACGTATGCAACGCGTTCCCCCACAGGCGAGGTCCTGTTTCCACACGAGGGGCAGGAGCAGCCTGCCAGCAGGGCAGCCCACCCGATCGACAAAAGCACCAGTTCCTTTTTTCCCGTTTTCATAAGCCATGAAGGAGATGCGAATCATGCGCCCCTTCAACCAGCGTTCGGCGCGGTCCAAAAAATTGGCCGTGCGGAAGATGAGTGTGAGCCATTCCGGGAAGCGGCATCGGGAAGGGCGCTCGCGGAAAGCTTGGGCGTCTGCGCGCGGCGCCTACGTGCGCCCGGTAATGAAGGCAAAGGCAAAATGCGATTGCCGGGGGTGCCCTCAACTGGTAAATGGACCTTCGCAAACAACGACGGGAAATGGAGCACAAAGCAGCATTCCCGGTGGATTCTGCGGTTGTTAGAAGTCAAAAAATCACGTAAGTATCTGAAAACAAATGTCTCCGTAGTTCAACGGATAGAACGGAGGTTTCCTAAACCTTAAAT
>CAIYQA010000079.1 GCA_903928175.1 uncultured Spartobacteria bacterium
CAACGCCCAAGGATTTCCAGAAAACAACACCCAGGGCTGAAAGCCCGCACCATCACAAAAAGGTGTGCTATGGTGCGGGCCTTCAGCCCTGCCTCAATCCTCTCCTACAACCCAGCCCTTCGGGCTTGGCTGGTATGTTCTCGCGCCTTTGGCGCTCAAGAGTCCAAAAATTTGTAAGAGTTGGTATAAGGTCGCGCAAAGGCCCTCCTTTGTGGCTTTGCGTTCAAACCTCCTGTGCCGGAATCAGCAGCAGCGGCAGGTGCGTTCGCTCGGAGACCTTGGGTGCCACGCTGCCGCTCCAGAAGGCGTCCATGCCGGCGCGGGCAGCGGTTCCCATCACGATCAAATCGACGCCCAAATGTTGCGCCTCCCTGGCGATGATCTCCGTTTCGTCGCCGCGGCGGAGTTCCGCGCTGGCTTCGACTCCCTGCGCACCGAGCCGGGCAATCCACGCCGCCACATATTTTCCCGCGTCCTCGTAGGCGAGCGCGAGCATTTCCTGCGTCGTGGCGGGCAGAAGGATGCGGGAGGGAGTCTCCACTCCGGAAAGCGTATCAAAGGTGGGCACAACCATGAGCAGCTTGAGATGCGCTCCACAGGCTTGGGCCAGCGCAGCGGCGACCGGCAGGGCGGCTTCCCGGATTTCCGTGCCATCGAGCGGGAGCAGAAACGGTTTGCCGGTGGGAATGGGCGCGCTGCCGCTTTCCCCCGGACGCACCAGCAGCACAGGAACCTTGAGGGCGACCACCTGCTGGGCGATGCTGCCAAAGAGCAGCTTGCGCAGGCCGCCCCGGCCATGGGTGCACATCATGACGAGGTCGGATTCAAACTCCCGCGCGTGGTCCACGATGGATTGCGCCACGTCGGCGATGGCAACGGTGTGGACGTGCATCTCGACTGGGATTCCGCTGGGGACCAACCGTTCGCGTACCCCGGCGATGTAAGCCTCGGCCTCTTCGGGCTTGGACAGATGCGGTTCTCCATGAACCTGCTTCGGGGCATTGCGCTCAATGATGTGCACGAGCGTGATGGACGCTCGCAGCTTCTGCGCGAGATAAATTGCGGTGGGCAGGACGGCTTCCGAGAGCCGCGAGCCGTCCAACGGTAGGATGAGGCGCTTAAACATGGGATGCTCCGCTGAAGGTCTGGTACAGGAGATAGGCGTTAAGGGCGATAATAATCGCTGCGACGCCCACGGTGGCAGCGGTGGTGAGCGGGTGGTTTACCAGGTCGCCCATCAAGTCCTTGCGCCGGGTGAAAAGGATGAGGGGCACGAGCGCGAACGGCAGGCCGAAACTGAGCACGACTTGGCTTGTCACGAGCGTTTGTGTGGGATCGAGCCCGATGGCGATGACGATCAGCGAGGGGATCATCGTGACGCTCCGCCGCAACCAGATGGGGATTTTGCGGCGCAGGAACCCTTGCATGATCACCTGCCCCGCCATGGTGCCGACCGAGGCCGAGGAAAGGCCGGAGGCCAGCAGCGAAAGGGCGAAGACCCAACTCGAGGCGCGGCCCAATAACGGCTGGAGGGTGCGGTGGGCTTCTTCGAGCGTGGCTACTTGGGTAAAGCCGCCTTTGAAAAAGGTGGATGCCGCCATGATGAGCATGGCTGCGTTCACCAGTCCCGCAATCCCCATCGCGATGGAGATGTCAACCAACTCAAAACGAAACAGTCGGCGCGCCCGCTGGGGATCGCGCGCGGTGATCCGGTTTTGAGTAAGCGCGGAGTGCAGGAAAATCACGTGTGGCATGACGGTCGCCCCCAGAATGCCCGTGGCGAGCAGGACGGCATTGCCGGGCAGGAGCGGCACCACGGAATGGTAGGCCACCTGGCCCCAATCCGGCGGGCTGAACCATGTTTCCAGGAGATAGGAGACAGCGATCACCCCCACGAGCACGCCGATCACGGTTTCGATCCGCCGGAATCCGCGCACCTCCAGACCCAGAATGAGGAACGTCACCACAGCGGTCAACAGGGCGGCGGGAAAGAGGGGAATCCCCAGGAGCAGGTTGAAGCCAATCGCCGCCCCGACGAACTCCGCGAGGTCGGTGGCCATGGCGACCACTTCCATCACCCCCCACATTCCCCACACCACCGGCCGGGAAAAATGGTTGCGGCAATGTTCCGCGAGATTGGTTCCGGTGGCGATCCCGAGCTTGGCCGAGAGCGCCTGAACCAGGAGCGCCATCAAATTGCTCGCCACGACCACCCAGATCAGGGTGTAGCCGAATTGCGACCCGGCCTGGATGTTGGTCGCAAAATTGCCGGGATCAATATAGGCCACGCAGGCGATGAAAGCCGGCCCGAGAAAAGGCAAAAGGCGTCCCATGCCTCCTTTTGCGCTTTGGCCTTCGAGCACATCCAGGGCAGCTTGGACGGTTTTTGCGTCGCCGGGCCTGATGCCTCCGGGCGTTTGCTCCGACCCGTCGCGAGGGGGCCGGGGTCGAAAGTTAGACATGGCTAACTTTATTGGGTGAGCCGTTCTTTTGTCAATCCCTGAACCACTCATCGCATGAGTGGGGAGGGGACGCCAGATTCGTCAAAAGTTTGGGTTTGGCGTCGATGCATACCCGCAATGGAATATGCAAAACCGAATCAGGTGGGTATTTAACCATTCACAAGGACTACATTATGGCCACACCCGCAAGTGTTCAACGTCACCCATTGCATCCCATGCTGATCCCTTTCCCGATTGGGTTGTGGGTGTTTTCGCTTGTTAGCGACATTATTTTCCGAGCCGGTTGGGGCGCGCCCGTCTGGCACGATGTGGCTTTTTATACGATGGCGGGGGGAATCATCGGCGCGCTTCTTGCGGCCATTCCGGGATTGATCGACCTGCTCTCTGTGGACAACCCAAAGACCAAAGCCATCGGGGTTTGGCATATGATCATCAATTTGATCGCTGTGGTCCTTTTCGCCATCAATTTGTGGCTCCGCATGCACCGCCCGCCGACGAACAATCTGCCGGTTGTACTGTCGGTGATTGGCATTGCATTGATCTGCGTTTCCGGATGGCTCGGGGGCGAATTGGTCTATGTGCGCGGCCTGGGAGTCGATACCCGGATGAAAAATCCCTGAGCCCGGTTCCTTTTTTGAAAACCCGTCTCGGCGTCGAGGCGGGCGGCCGCTGGCACCCCAACCCCAAACAATGAAAACAGCGAATCTCCTCCAGTCTGCTTCTCCCTTCAGAATCCTGCAAACAACGCCCCGGAGTCAAACCGCCGTCATGACCCTTCAGGCTGGGGAGGCGAGCAGCGAAGGCCCCAGCGCGCATTCCGAGAGCGACCAGGTCCTCCTCGTCCTCGAGGGGGAACTCGTTGCGGAGATTGGGTCCGCCCAGGCCGTGTTGCGCAAGGGGGACAGCGTTACTGTTCCGGCTGCGACCCCGCATAAATTCAGCAACAAGGGCCAGGAGCGCGTGGTTACATTCAATGTGTATGCGCCGCCAGCGTATGGTTCGCACAAGGCAACATAAGAGCGAAGGCCGCAAGACGGGACGGGGAAGCTTTCCGGGCAGGAAATCGAACGGAGGTTGAAATTCTTCAAGGGTTTGGGAATAGTGCGGTGTTGTAATGGAGAGCGGGTTTCCCGCTTTGTATCCGACACCGTAATGAAGACTGACGAAAACTTGTTGAAACAGCTATCGACGTGGAAAGCCGAGATGGAGCTTCCACCCCGGTTTCAGGCGAATGTCTGGACGCAAATCGCCGCTCGGGAGAGCAACCGCCGCTCCTCATTTTGGAAGCTGCTTTGCGAACGGTTTGCGAGAGAGCTTTACAAGCCGCATATGGCGGCTGCCGCGATCACCTTCAGCCTTACGCTCAGCGTCGGCGCTGCCTACCTGAATGCGCAGGATTCCAATGCCCTGGCCGGTAAAAAATTGGAAGCCCGGTATATGGAAACCATCAATCCACTGGCTCACACGAACCACTCTGCATGAGACGCCCCATCCTGGTCCTGCTGATTGCGTTGACGGTTTCGCTGGTGGGCTATTTTCTGTGCTATGAGCTGGCGACGCGCCCTGCAAAGACTCTGCTCGCGGCCCCCGATTGAGGGCAAGCCTGGTTGTGCAGGGAATTTCATCTGACAGGAGCCCAGGAGGCGAAGATCGCGAAAATGCACGACGATTATCGGCCGACCTGCGAAAGAATGTGCCAGCGCATCGCCGAGGCAAACGGGAAGCTCGACGGGTTGATCGCAGAGAGTCACACGGTGACCCCGGAAATTGAGGCGGCGCTCAAGGAATGGGCGCTTCTGCAAAATGATTGCAGGCAGGCCATGTTGCAGCACGTTTACGCTGTGAGTGCGGAGATGAGCGTGGAAGACGGGAAGCGTTATGTCAAGATGGCTACGGCCCGCATTGTTACGCCGGGAATGGCTCACGCAAGTTTGTTGGCTCATTAATATGAAACCGTTCCACGGCACGGCTGAGCGCGGCACCTGGTTTGTGGTTTTGTAAACCGAATGGACGCCGAACCCGACGACTCCCAGCTCATGCTCCGTTTGCAGAACGGGGAAGACACGGCCCTGAATCAAATCATGACGCGGTGGCAGATTCCGCTGAGCCGGTTCATTTTTCGGTATGTGGGCGACCGGGAGGAAGCCCTGGATCTGGCCCAGGAGACTTTTGTTCGCGTGTATGAAAACCGGCACCGGTATCGGGCGAACGCGAAATTTTCCAGTTGGCTTTTCACCATTGCCAGCAATCTCTGCCGGAACCACCTTCGCTGGGTGCATCGCCACCCGACGATTTCCCTGACGCGGGAGGAGGGTGACGGCGGGTCCGCCAACGCCGCCGATAGGCTGCCGAGCCTGGGTGGGACGCCGTTTGATGCCGCAGAAAGCAGCGACACAGCCCGTTGCGTCAAGGAAAGCATTCAGAGCCTGCCCCACGATCTCAAGACCGTGGTGCTGCTTTTCGAATACGAACAACTTTCTTACGAAGAAATTGCGGGCGTGTTGGATTGCAGCCCCAAGGCGGTGGAGACCCGTCTTTACCGGGCCCGGAAAATTCTCCGGGAAAAATTAGGATCTCTCGTGCATCGTTGATTCCCGGCGGGAATTTCCGCAGACATCCGCTCCGGCCTTTCCATTGTTTGGGAACTCCCAAATTGACAAGGGATTGTGAAAAAGTTAAACATCCCGGATGTTTGTTTCCCCAGGAATTCTCCGCAGGTACAGCTCTCAATTTTGGGTTTTGTGCTTTTTCAGTTCCCTTGCATCCTTAATGGCCGCCCCGAAGCTCCTGCCGGTGTTGAACCACCCGATTGCCGACCGGAGCGGTCTCGCGGGAAGCCCGTTCACCGTGAATCTGAATGCCGCCTTTGGAACCGAGGCGATTGACGACCAGGTCGTCAGGTTCACCTCGCAGTTTACTGCCGGAAGCGCTCCCGTGGTTCTGGACATGGCCTTGTTCAGCAACCGGACGCCGTTGACGCGGCAAAATTTTCTCACTTATGTGAATGCTGGCAGCTATGTGAAATCCTTCATCCACCGCAGCGTTCCCGGTTTTGTCATTCAAGGCGGGGGAATCCGCATCAATGCCAGTAACGGTATGGAATACATCCCCACCAATCCGCCGGTTGTGAATGAGTTTGGGATTTCCAATACCTTGGGGACGGTCTCCATGGCCAAGAACGACGGCGACCCAAACAGTGCCACCAGCCAGTGGTTTGTGAGCCTGGGAGCGAATTCAGCCAACCTGGATGCACAGAACGGCGGGTTCACAGTCTTTGCGCGGGTCACGAAATCCACCTTGGGCAATGCGCAGATTTTCGGGGATCCCGCGACTTTCCCTGTTTTCAATTATGGCAGCCCACTCGACCAACTGCCCCTGTTTTATACGCACACCACGAGTCTGCTGATCTCCGAGATGATCCTGTTTCCAAGCGTGTCGCTTGTCGCGCTTCCCGCCGGGGAGGCTGGAGTTGATCCCACGCTGACCTACTCGGTGGTTTCCAACAGCAATCCGGCGGCCGCGACGGCAAGCATCCAGTCGGGTGGGTTGCTGAGCGTTTCCCCTGTGGCGGGCCAAACAGGGACCACGGCGATCACCGTTCGCGCCACGGACACCGTCGGAAATACCGTGGATAGCAGCTTCAATTTGAACGTGAATCTGACGGACAACTTCACGACTTGGGCGTCGCGAAATTCCTTTCCGGGCAGCCTGAACGCGCCTTCGGATAACCCGGACGGAGACGAATGGAACAATTTGCAGGAATTTGCATTTATGGGAGATCCGGCAATCGCCAACGCGACGGGCCAGGTGGTTTACCCGGGGAGCGTTGGAACCGCTCCAACTAAATACCTGACCCTCACCTTTCCCGTGCGCAAGTCCACCCAAGGTCTCACCTATTTTGTGGAGGGGAATGACGGGTTATCCGGGGCCTGGACGGAAATCTGGAATTCCGGGAATGGGTTTTCCCATGCGCAGGTTGTATCCGCGGTGGATCAGACGGATCGGACGGTGGTGACGGTGAAGGATACTTTCGTTATCGGCGCCCAGCCAAAGCGATTCCTGCGGATAAGAGTCGTGCAGCAATGAGCGGCCGCGGGATACTTTCTTTCATGCCTCAAGGGTGTAGGCGGGATTAATGAGAGGGTGCAGGTTGGATTAACGCCAAGCGGACTTGCCGAAAAAAGTCCGGCCGGGCGAAACTTTTCCAACCCTACCACTTCCATCGGCGTGCCGATTTTGACCCGCTTTTCACCAACCCTAGAGCATTTTCGTTTGACGTTGTCGCATTGATTGTGCGCTGAAAGCGCAAGGGAAACCAGCCCAGGGCAGAGCGCAGCGTCGCCCTGGGTGCCGCGCAACAACCGGTTGCGCCCTGCAAGGGCGCTGGTAAGGGGGA
>CAIYQA010000080.1 GCA_903928175.1 uncultured Spartobacteria bacterium
GCTTTCTCCAACACCATCCAGGGGATCGTCAAGGGAGCCAACTTCCTGGACGCCACCATCGGGGGCTTGGGACGCGGCGCGGGCAACTGCCCGATGGAACTGCTCCTGCGCTTCCTGCACAACCCGAAATACAACGTTCGGCCCGTCCTCAAATGCCTCCAGGAATCCATCGAACCGATGCGCCAAGATCTGGGCTGGGGCTTCAGCATCCCCTACATGCTCACCGGGTTCATGAACCGGCATCCGCGTTCGGCCATCGCGTGGAACGATTCCGCGGAGAAAGACGACCTCGTCGCCTTCTACGACAAGATCATCGTCGAGGAAGAGGCGTAGGCGGAGGAAAAATCAGGAAGCCAGGAAACCAGGAAAAAGCGATGGGGTTTCTTGAACGTCTTGTTTTTTCTGCACCCATGGGGAAATAGTGAAACCTTACGGAGCCTTACTTCTCTCTCCTCTTCCTGGTTTCTTGGTTTCCTGATTCCTCTCTCCAAATATGTCCGCCCACGCAACCGGAAAAATCAGGAAGCCAGGAAACCAGGAAAAAGCGATGGGGTTTCTGGAACGTCTTGTTTTTTCTGTACACCTGGGGAAATAGTGAAATCCTACGAAGCCTTACTTCTCTCTCCTCTTCCTGGCTTCTTGGTTTCCTGATTCCTCTCTCTAAATATGTCAGCCCACGCAACCGGCCAACGCTTTGCTTTGCAGGGAATGCTCGTAAACGTGGCGCTCGCCTTTATCAAAATCAGCGCCGGGCTCTTGGGGAATGCCTATGCCCTGATCGCAGACGGCGTGGAATCGCTGCTCGACATCGGCAGTTCGCTGGTGATTTGGAGCGGGCTCAAGTTCGCCTCCAAACCGCCGGATGAGGAGCACCCGTACGGCCATGGGAAAGCCGAGCCGATTGCCGCCCTGATTGTCGCACTGGTGGTCCTTTCCACGGCGACGGGATTGGCGGTGCAAAGCGTGCGGGAGATCCATGCGCCGCTGCAAGCGCCTCCCAAGGGGTTTACGCTGGTGGTGTTGATCGGCGTGGTGATCGTCAAAGAGTTCCTGTTCCGTCGCGTGGTTCAACTGGGCGATGACGTGGGAAGCACCGCGCTCAAAACCGAGGCGTGGCACCACCGCAGCGACGCAATCACTTCCGTGGCGGCCTTCATCGGCATCTCCATCGCTCTCGTGGGGGGAAAAGGCTACGAGGTCGCCGACAAAATCGCCGCCCTGGTGGCTTGCGCGGTGATTGCCACCAACGGCGTCCTGCTCTTGATCCCCGCGTTTTTGGAAATCATGGACACCGCGCCTGCGGGGAACGTCAGCCGGGCCATCCGGGAGACGGCGCGCACGGTTCCCGGCGTTCGGGAGATCGACAAATGCCACGTCCGCAAAATGGGCCTGGAGTATTACGTGGACATCCACGTGCTCGTGGACGGGGGCCTGAGCGTGCGCGAGGGCCACGGCATCGCCCACGACGTGAAAGACCGCCTGCGGGCCGAGCATCCGGCGGTGCGGGACGTGCTGGTGCATATTGAACCGGCGTGAATTGCCAATGAGTGATGAATCTTTCATCCTGCCCCACGGCAATTACACCGAGCTGCTTTCCTACCAAAAAGCAGAGATCGTGTATGATCTGACTTTTCGATTCTGCCGCCGGTTTCTGACCAAAGGCGACCGCACCATCGACCAAATGGTGCAGGCGGCCCGTTCAGGAAAGCAAAACATCGTAGAAGGCTCCAAAGCCTCGGGCACTTCCAAGGAAACGGAAATCAAGCTTACAAACGTAGCCCGCGCCAGCCTTGAAGAACTCTTGATGGATTACCAGGATTTCCTGCGCGTGCGGGATTTGCCCATTTGGGACAAGGCTTCCAAGGAAGCCCTCTATGTTCGGCGCTTGGGGAATAAGTCCCATACGACCTATGAGACCTATAGGACCTATGTGGAAACCCGCCCCGCTGGAGTTGTCGCCAACATGGCACTTTGCCTCATCCACCAGGTCAATTATTTACTGGATCAGCAAATCCGGCAGTTGGAAAAAGACTTCATCAAGGAAGGCGGCATTCGGGAAAGAATGACCCGCGCCCGTTTGAAGCAGCGGAATCGGCCCCATGAATAGCGGACCCGTCCCGAGCGGTTTCGGCCAAGGGGAAAACCTTAGAAAGGGCTTGCCGCACGTTCCCTGCCCGATAAACTCCACAAACGTCTCGACTCCCGGCGTGTGCCGTTCTCGGGGCGTTTTTCCGTGAACTGATTCCGCGATTCTTTTTCAATATGGCAAATACCGTTCTTGTGGGTGCCCAGTGGGGCGACGAAGGCAAAGGCAAAATCATCGATTTCCTTACCGAAACGGCGGACATCGTCGTCCGCAGCCAGGGAGGCAACAACGCCGGGCATACCGTGATCACGGGCGGCAAAAAATATGTCCTCCACCTCATCCCTTCGGGCATCCTGCGCCCCGGAAAACAATGCGTCATCGGCAATGGCGTGGTGCTTGATCCGGTCTCGCTCGTGGGCGAAATCGAGGGGTTGCGCGCCGAGGGGATTGCCGTTGGCGACAACCTGCTCATCAGCGACTGCGCCCATCTCGTGATGCCCTACCATCGCGCGCTCGACGCCGCGAAGGAGCTGGCCAAAGGCAAGCTCAAGATCGGCACCACCGGACGCGGCATCGGCCCCGCCTACGGCGACAAGGTGGCCCGCACCGGCCTGCGCCTGGCCGACTTGATGCAGCCCGCGATTTTCTCCGAAAAACTGGCTGTCCGGGTCGAGGAAGCCAATGCGCAACTCCAGGCGATGGGAGCCGAGCCGGTTTCTTTTCAGGAAATCAACGACGCCAGCCTGGCTGCCGCCGAGAAACTCCGGCCGCATGTGGTGAACACCGTTCTCTACCTCCACAAAGCTTTGAAGGCGGGCAAAGAGATGCTCTTTGAAGGGGCGCAAGGGACCTTCCTCGATATTGACCACGGCACGTATCCGTATGTCACTTCTTCCAACACCACGGCGGGCGGCGCTGCCACCGGTTCGGGCGTTCCGCCGCACCGGGTGGATTGCGTGCTCGGGGTGATGAAAGCCTACACCACCCGCGTGGGCGAGGGGCCGTTCCCGACCGAGAACGCCCAGATCAGCGACCTGCTGCACGGGATGGGCCGCGAATACGGCGCCACCACCGGGCGCGAGCGCCGCTGCGGTTGGTTTGACGCGGTATCCACCCGCTTTGCTGCAATGGTCAACGGGATTGACCAGATCGCCATCACCAACCTGGACGGGCTCGACACGCTGGAGACGATCAAGGTGTGCGTCGGTTACAAGCTCGACGGGCAGGAGGTGGAAGTGCCACCCTCGGATTACCAGCGCCTCTCGGCCTGCGAGCCGGTGTACATCGAGCTTCCCGGCTGGAACACGCCCACCGACCATTGCAAGAGCTTCGCGGAACTTCCCCAAAACGCCCAGTCCTACGCGCTCAAGCTCGCCGAGTTGACCGGCGGTAAGCTCATCATTGTCAGCGTGGGGGCGCACCGCGACCAGACGATCCTTCTGTGACGACCCCTTCGAATAGTCCCGCCCCGACCGGCACCGTGCCCCAGCACATTGCCATCATCATGGATGGCAACGGGCGTTGGGCGCGCGGCAAGGGGCTGGAACGCCTCAGTGGCCACGAACGGGGCGCCGAGGCGGTGCGCGATTGCATCCAGGGCTGCCGGGAGCTCGGCGTGAAATATCTTACGCTGTATGCGTTTTCCACGGAAAACTGGCAGCGGCCCAAGGCGGAAGTGATGGGGCTCATGGGGCTGTTGGAACGGTTCATCTCCAAGGAAACTTCCGATCTCAATGCCCAAGGCGTGCGGGTGGAAGCCATCGGGCATCTCACGGATTTGCCGGAATCGACCCAAAAAGCGTTGCGCCATGCCATCGAAGTCACCGCGCACAACGACAGGCTCACGCTCGTCCTCGCGCTCAGTTACTCCAGCCGGGTGGAAATCGTGGATGCCGTTCAGGAGATTGCGCGCGAGGTCCAGGCCGGGAAACTGGATCCCGCCGCCATTGACCCCGATTTACTAAGCCGGCATCTCTCCACGCGCGCCTATCCCGACCCGGATCTCTTGATCCGCACCTCGGGCGAAATGCGCCTTTCCAATTTTCTTCTCTGGCAACTCAGCTATACCGAGTTTTATATTACGCCGACCCTCTGGCCGGATTTCCGCAAAGGAGAACTGCTTCAAGCCGTGCACGACTTTGGCAAACGGCAGCGCCGCTTCGGGGGCATCTAATTCATGAGCGATAAGGCACAAATCATTCTCGTTGTGGATCCCGATCCGGATTTTCTCGACTGGGTCCAGAAACAACTCGAAACCCCAAGTATCCGGGTCCTTGCCGCCACCGCTTCCGACGAAGCCTACCGGATTTTTTGCCAGGATGCGCCTGATCTGCTGATCACCGAGACGCATTTACAGCCCTACAGCGGGCTGGAACTGCTCGCCAAGGCCCGCCAGCGCGACCCCAACGCGATGGTCATCCTCACCAGCGCGTTCGGCACCACGCAGACCGTCATTGAATCGATGAAGCTCGGCGCGTTCGATTTCCTGCGCAAAGAAGGGTTGCCTTTCAATTTGAAGCACGTCGTGGACGCCGCGCTCACCGAGCAGGAACAGATGCGCTCGGCGGTCACTTTCAAACCGCAGCTCACCGTCGAACAGCACCAGGACAGCATCGTCGGGCAATCCCAGGCGATGCAGCAGGTTTTCAAAATGGTTGGCCGCGTCGCCCACTCCGACGCCCCCGTCATGATCACCGGCGAGAGCGGCAGCGGCAAGGAACTCGTTGCTCGCGCCATCCATCACTACAGCCAGCGCGCCGCCAAGGATTTCATCGCCATCAACTGCGCCGCCATCCCGGAGCAACTCCTGGAGAGCGAGCTTTTCGGTCACGAAAAGGGGGCGTTCACCGGCGCGGTGGGCCAGCGGGCAGGCCGCTTTGAGCAATGCAATGGCGGCACGCTGTTTTTGGACGAGATCGGCGACATGCCTGTTGCCATTCAGAGCAAAATCCTGCGCGTTTTGCAGGAGGGGGAGTTCTCGCGCGTGGGCGGCAATGAAACGCTCCGCAGCGATGTCCGCATCGTCGCCGCCACCAACAAGAACCTCGAACAGGAAGTGAGCCGCAAGAGCTTCCGTGAGGATTTATTTTACCGGCTCAACGTCGTGCGCATCCAGCTCCCGCCGCTGCGGGCGCGGTTGGAGGATATCCGGCTCCTGGCCGAATATTTCCTTCAAAAAGTCGCCGCCACCAAGCACCTTCCGCGCATGCGCCTGAGCGAGGAGGCTTTGCGTATGATGGAAGCATACCCGTGGCCCGGCAATGTCCGCGAACTGGAAAATACCATGCAGCGCGCGACGGTCCTTGCGACCTCCGACGTCATCCTTCCCAAGGATCTTCCGCTGGGGAACGAAAGCCTCTCGCTGGAAGCGGATCTCGCCTCTGTCGTCAACGCGCTCGAATTGACCAAGGAGAGCGCCATTGAATACCTCCTTCAGACGGCGCAGGCCGACCCGAATGTGCAACTCTTACCGTGGCTGGAGAGGGAATTCACGTTGCACGCGATGAAAGTTACGCGCGGGAATCAAGTCCGCGCCGCGAAACTGCTGGGCATCACGCGCGCCACCCTGCGCAAGCGGATCGAGATTTTTGGGATCACCAAGGAATCGAGCCTTTCCTAAAGGCGAAGCGAGGAAGGGCCTCACGCAAAGCCGCAAAGGACGCAAAGAGGGGATGAATCAGGAAGCCAGGAAACCAGGAAAAAGAGGGGCCCGTCAGAAAACCCCGGGTTTTTTCTCGTTTCTCGTTTCTCGTTTTTCCTTCTCGTTCCTTCTCGTTCCTTCTCGTTCCTTCTCGTTCCCAAGTTGCACTTGGGAACGCCTTTCCCGCGAAGTTGCACTTCGCA
>CAIYQA010000081.1 GCA_903928175.1 uncultured Spartobacteria bacterium
CCGAGATCGTGGCGCAGGCCGGACAGCCGGGCGTGGTGACGATCGCGACGAACATGGCCGGTCGCGGAACGGATATCGTGCTGGGGCCTGGCGTGGCGGACAAGGGAGGACTGACGGTGATCGGCACCGAGCGCCATGAGGCCCGGCGCATCGATAACCAGCTGCGCGGCCGCTGCGGACGCCAGGGCGATCCGGGCTCCTCAAAATTTTTTATCGCGATGGAGGACGAACTCATGCGGCTCTTTGGATCCGACCGCATTTCCATGATGATGCAGCGGCTCGGGATGCAGGAAGGGGACGAGATCCAGCATCCGCTCGTGAGCCGGGCCATGGAGACGGCGCAGAAGCGCGTGGAAGCTCATAACTTCGAGATTCGCAAACACTTGCTTGAATATGATGACGTCATGAATCGCCAGCGCGAACTGATCTACGGAGAGCGCGATTTGGTGTTGAAAGGTTCTGCGGAGGAGCTGAAGAAGCACGTTCTTTTGATGGTCGAGAATGTGGTGGAGAGCCTGGTGCTGATGTATATCAATCCGGATATCCGCGAAGAGGACAAGAATCCCGAAGGATTGATCACGGCTTTAAGCGAGAAATTCGGCGCGGGTTTTCGCGAGGTCGTGGAAAAGAATATGGATGATATGGACAGTTTGCTCGAAGCGCTGGAAGAAAAGGTGGGCGAGCAGCTGAACCACCGGGAACAGGAATTCGGTCCGGAGCGGATGCAATATCTGGTGCGTTTCATCCTGCTTCAGGTGATCGACACGAAATGGAAGGAGCATCTCTACGGGCTCGACAATCTCCGTGAGGGGATCGGGCTTCGGGCCTACGGCCAGCGCGATCCGCTCGTGGAATACAAACGTGAGGCTTTTGACATGTTCGATCAGATGACCGACAGCGTCAAGGAGGAAGCGGTCGAGCTTCTTTTCCGGGTCCAGCAGGTCCACGAGACCAAGCTCGCGAATCCTATCGAAGATTCCAAGGCGCAATATCTTCACCCTGAAGCTGGGTTTTCGGAAAGCAAAGGTGCATCCTCCACGAAATTACCCCGGGGTATGGACGCGCCGTCGCCTTTTTCTCCGCGCAGCGAAGCTCCGGACGATCAGGCTCCGGAGCCTATCAAACGGTCCCATGAAAAAGTCGGCCGGAATGACGCCTGTCCCTGCGGCAGCGGACGCAAGTACAAGAAGTGCTGCGGGCAGAACGAATAGTCGCTGGTCACTAGCCGCTGGTCGCTGGCAGAAAGCTTGAGTATGACAATCAAAGATTACCGTGACCTTGTGATTTGGAACCGCAGCATGGACCTTGTTGAAGCGGTTTATGAGCTGACCCGATCCATGCCTAAGGAGGAACTCTACGGATTGACGGCTCATTTGCGGAAAACGGCAGTTTCCATTCCTTCGAATATAGCTGAAGGATTTGCCCGGTCGTATGCGAAAGAGTATCGCCAATTTCTATTCGTGTCTTTGGGGAGCTGCGCTGAACTAAACACGCAACTTCTGATTTCGGCCCGTCTGAAGCTTTTAGATTCCGAAAATGTTTCGCAACTGAGTCAGGAGATCGATGTGATCAGCAAAATGACCATGGCTTTGATCAAGAAGTTAGACCAGCGACCAGAGACTGGCGACTAGCGACTTTGATGCCGTCCCTCCACCCTCCACCATCCACCAGCCACTATCTACCGTACTCTTTTCTAC
>CAIYQA010000082.1 GCA_903928175.1 uncultured Spartobacteria bacterium
CGCGGCACCCAGGGCGACGCTGCGCTCTGCCCTGGGCTGGTTTCCCTTGCGCTTTCAGCGCACAATCAATGCGACAACGTCAAACGAAAATGCTCTAATCCCCAGGCATTCGCCCAAAGAGATTCCGGCTCAACGAATCACCACGGGAGCGCCCTTGCGAAGCAAGGTCGAAAGTTCCTCCATCTCCTCGGGGACCATTCCGATCCCTGCGGACGGTTTTTGCCCGCCTTCCGTGTAGAGGGTGAACCCTTTGACCGTGAGATCCACCCAGCGATCACTCCCGGCGTATTCCTTTGAGCCAAAGGCAACAATCGCACCGTTGTACCACGCTTCTTTTTTGCTCACTTTCGCCGGGAGGGCAACCTTCTCGGTTCCCTTTTTCGGTGCGGGGGCATTCCAGCTCGCGGCAGCGTATTCCTTAAAAAACTTCCCCTGGTTGAGCAGCGTCACCGTGTGCGTCTTGCGGTCGATGACGGCGGAAAATTCCGCCGGGCTCACCATCAACACCTGGCCCACGCGCAGACGCCTTGGGTCCTCGAGATTATTGCAGCGCATGAGCAGTTCGCCGGAGGTTTTGAGCTTGCGCTCGATCTTTGCCAGGGCGTCGCCGGAGCGGACTTCGTACCGGGTTTTCTCCGGCGCGGGAATGGAGGAAAAGAAAATATCCGAGTTCACCGCGCCCAGGGCCTTGCGCGCTTCGCCGAGCTTGGAGGAAAAAGGGTAATTTTCGATGAAATGTTGCAGCGCCTCGCGCGCCGCGACGGGCTGGTGCGACGCCTTGATATTCATCGCTTTTTCAAATTCCGGCAAACTCGGGTCCGGCGGAGGCGCGGGCTTCCCATCCACGAGTTCCTGCGGGGGAACCTGGTGGGGGGCGATTATAATCTGGTAGCCGAACCATCCGGCCGTGCCGAAAACCACCGCGCACAGCGCGAGAAGAAACAGGCCTTTGAGGATCCATCTCATTCCAGGGAAACTACAGCAGCCCGCGACGCCGGAAATCGCTCACATTTCCCCCGGCCGATTGCTGCACGAGATCGACAGTAAATTTTAACAAGCAGACCTCCCATGCATCGTCCACGCCTTCGATGATGGTCGTAAGGGGCTCCTCGGAACGGTTGATGCCGGAGCGAATCCGCTCGACCACCTCCGCAAGAGGGCTGTGGACGACCTCCTCGACCACGTCGCTTTTGCGGAACTGGAAGCCGTATTTGAGAAAAGCCAGATTTTCGGGCCGCTGTTCGAGCCAATCGGCATAGCCGCGCGCTTTTTCGCCGAACCCCTCCAACAGCAGTTTGGTGTATTGACCGGGAGCCAGGATCCGGGGCTGCTCGGCCTCGATGCGCCCGTCGCGCACGCGGATGACGTTCACATGGTCCAGCAATTCCGTCACCAAGTGGAAACGGAAATTTGTGCTGCCAAACGTGTCGATCCGGCGGTCGGGGGTAAGAAGCACCCGGGTATTCTCGACCGCATATTGGAAATCGTCTTCGCTTTTCATGGTTCCTTATCAACATAAGGGAGGAATGGCCAGCGTGCCAGCGGGTTCTTGCAGGGCGCAAAGAATAGCCCGACTGGTGCGATTCCCAGCGCCAAAGGCGCGGGCCGATACCAGCCCAGCCCCTCGGGCTGGGACTTCAATAGAAGCATGCGCCAATCACCGGGAAGCGCGCTCCAATCACCGATCCGCCTCAAAATCCACCCAGTTCACCAGCGGCAGCAGCACAGGCTGCGCATCGTGGTGCCAGGTGAGCGGCGGGAACTGCATCTCGCCGATGGGGCAAATGCGCGACGCGCCGGTCAACGCGATTTTCTCGGCGTTCTCGGCGGTGGCGGGGAAAATGCCCACTGTGCTCAGGTGCTTGTACACCCGGCGCACCGCCACGGGCAGGCCGTCGGCGGGCATAGGCTTTACATAAATCACGCGGTTCAGGCAGGAGGCCATGAACTGCGGTTCGGGATCAAATAATACCGTCCACGAGGTCGAATCCGGGCTTTCCCAGAGCGCCGGTTTTTCCCCCTCGGCGCACATGGAGGCACGGAAGGCGAAATCTTTGCGCAACGCGGAGATTTCCGTCTGCTCGGCCAGCGAGACCGGCCCGCGCGGATTCACTTTTTCAAACTCGGCCATCGCCGCAGCCAGGCGCTCGGCATATTGGCGGGCGATCTTCGGCTCGACATAAAACAGGTGAGGGGAGAGGCAGCCTTGCTGGTTGTAAAGCGAGGCGGACTTGGCGGCGTCGGCCACGGAGCAGAACTCCGGGTCCTCGAATACCACCCCAAAACTGAGCCGGTGCGCGTGCGGGATGAACCGTTGGTCGGCGCGCACCCGTTTGCGGAAATGCTCCACGGTTTCGTCGCGCCCGAACACGATGACGGCATCGGCCTGGTCGAGCCAATCGCCGCGCAGTTCCTCGGCGATGATGATCCGGCGCGCCAACTCGTAGGGTAAATGTTCTTGGAACGCCGCGACTTCGGGCAGTCCGCTGCTGGGGATTTTGACCCAATTAAACGCCCCGAGCAGCAATCCGCGAATGAGGCTTTGGATGCCGGCATGGGGGGTGTTGCCGCTGACGATGTGCAGGATCATGCACGGGCCGAGCGCGCGGGCATGATGGGCTCCGTATGGCAAGAAGCGGTCGAGCGCTTCCTCGTGGCCGAGTTCGGCCCGGATGAGCGCCATCAAATCATCGGCCGTGACCGTTCCCATCCAAGGGAAATGATTTGCTGCCTCAGCCAAATGCGTTGCGATTTCGCGGGTCTGCATGCGCCTCATTTCTAGCACGGCCCCTTCGGAAGGAAAGCCGAAGGTGGAAGGAATCAGCGCTTTGCCAAAAAAGGGTTAACTTTTCACCGCAAATGCAGCCAGAGCGTCTGCGCTCCTTCCCCCGGCGGGAAATCGGGCAGCGGCGGTTCGGTGTGGAAATCCCCGCCACGCCGCGCGGTTTTGAGGGCAAACCGCGCCGCCTGCTCCAGCGCGCGGCGGTCGAGTTTGGTGCAATTGGTGGAGATCAGGATCGCAGCCCCCGGTTCCGCCAGTTCCAGCGCGGCGCGCAGCAAATCCTCGATCTGCTCCTCCACCTGCCAACGGCGCCCCCGGTTCCCGCGGGAGAAGGTGGGCGGGTCGAGGATGATCACGTCAAACTTCTCCCCGCGCCGTTCCAGCCGGGGCAGGACGTCGAGCACGTCGTCGGCCAAAAAGCGGTGGCCTTCCAGCGGCAGGTTGTTCAACGCGAAATTCTCCCGGCCCCGGTCGAGCGATTTTTTGGAAAGATCGACGCTCACCGTCTGCGCTCCCGCCAGCGCCGCCACCACGGAAAACGAGCAGGTGTAGGCGAACGTGTTGAGCAGGCGCTTGGGCGCGCGCTGGCGCACGAAGGCGCGGTTGGCCCGCTGGTCAAGGAAAAGCCCGGCGGAATAGCCCGCGCCGAAGTCGATCCCGTACCGCACGCCCCGTTCTGTGACAACGGCATGGAGTGCAGCCTCCGCATCGCCTTCGATGAGCACCGGAGCCACGCGCTCGGCGTTTTGTTTCGGCAGGAACCGCGAGAAAACGCGCGCGCTTTGGAATCCTGCGCTCGCTTCCCATTGGCGCAACTCGGAGAGCGCAGCATCGCGGGCGGCATCGGTTTTAAACGAGATCAGCACATCGCGCCCGAGTCGTTCCACCCAGACGTTTGGGCCGGTGAACAAACGGTGTGCGGTGGTTTCCCCAGCCTCGAATGCCGCGAAAAGTTCGGGCGAAATCCAGCGATTCATGAAAGGACAATCTGGAAGCGGTGCGGCAGCCGGTCGAGAAAAAACCGACCTCGGGGAGAAGCAAAAACCCCGGCTCTCGCGTGAGAACCGGGGCTCTTGAAACAGGTTTGCTTAATAGCGGTAGTGGTCGGCCTTGTAAGGGCCTTCCACGGGCACTCCGAGATAGTCGGCTTGCTTCTGCGTAAGCACGGTCAGCTTGACGCCGATCTTGCCCAGGTGCAGCCGCGCGACTTCCTCGTCGAGCTTCTTGGAGAGGATGTAAACGCCCGGTTTGTTGGTCTCTTTATTGGCCCACAGGTCGAGCTGCGCGAGGGTCTGGTTGGAGAAGCTCGCGCTCATGACGAACGACGGATGGCCTGTGGCGCAGCCGAGGTTCACCAGGCGGCCCTCGGCGAGCATGAAAATTTCGTGCCCGTCCGGGAAGCTGTATTTGTCCACCTGCGGCTTGATGTTGGTGCGCACAACGCCGGGGGCATTGTTGAGGAGGTCCACCTGAATTTCGTTGTCGAAGTGGCCGATGTTGCAGACGACCGCCTGATCTTTCATCCCCTTCATGTGCTCGAAGGTGATGATGTCCACGTTGCCGGTGGTGGTGACGTAGAGGTCGCCGCGTCCGAGGGTCTCCTCGACGGTGGTGACTTCGTAGCCTTCCATCGCGGCCTGGAGGGCGTTGATGGGGTCCACTTCCGTGACGATCACCCGCGCGCCCTGGCCCTTGAGGGATTGGGCGCAGCCTTTGCCGACGTCGCCGTAGCCGCACACGACGGCGACTTTGCCCGAGAGCATGACGTCGAGCGCGCGGTTGATGCCGTCCACGAGCGAATGGCGGCAGCCGTAGAGGTTGTCGAATTTGCTCTTGGTGGCGGTGTCGTTGACGTTGATGGCGGGGACGAGCAGCTTGCCTTTCTCGACCATCTGGTAAAGCCGATGCACGCCGGTGGTGGTCTCTTCGGAAACGCCCTTCCACTCCTTCACCACATCATGCCAGCGGCACGGGGTGGCGGCGTGGATGGCCTTCAAGAGGTCTTTGATGACCTGCTCTTCGTGGTTGCCGGAAGCGGTGTTGACCCAGCCGTCGCCATTTTCCAATTCATAGCCTTTGTGGATGAGAAGGGTCACGTCGCCGCCGTCATCCACGACGAGCTGCGGGCCGAGGTTGCCGGGGAAGCTGAGGGCTTTCTCCGTGCACCACCAGTATTCTTCGAGGCTCTCGCCTTTCCAGGCAAAGACCGGGACGCCCGCTGCGGCGATGGCGGCGGCGGCGTGGTCCTGCGTGGAGAAGATGTTGCAGCTTGCCCAGCGGACATCGCCGCCCAGGGCCACGAGCGTCTCGATGAGAACGGCCGTCTGGATGGTCATGTGCAGCGAGCCCGTGATACGGACGCCCGCCAGCGGCTTGGCCGCCGCGTGCTTTTCGCGGATGGCCATCAGGCCGGGCATTTCCTGCTCGGCGATGGAAATTTCTTTGCGGCCCCATTCGGCCAGGGCGATGTCGCGAACTTTGAAGTCTTGTGTGGTCATGGTGTCTGTTTAGATAGCAGCCTTGAGGGCGTCCACTTTGTCGGTGCGTTCCCAGGTGATGGCGGCGAGGTCGTCGATCTTGCCGAAGTGGCCGTAGTTGGTGGTTTTGCTGTAGATGGGGCGCAGCAGGTTGAGTTGCTCGACGATCCGGGCCTGCTTGAAGCTGAAGACGGCTTTCACAGCAGCCTCAATCTTTTCCTCGTCCACGGTGTGGGTGCCAAAGGTGTCGATGTGGACGCTGACAGGATCGGGGTAGCCGATGGCATAGGCAAACTGCACTTCGCAACGGGCGGCGAACCCTGCGGCCACGATGTTCTTGGCAACGTAGCGGCCCATGTAGGCGGCCGAGCGATCCACTTTGCTCGGGTCCTTGCCGGAGAACGCGCCGCCGCCGTGGCGGCCCATGCCGCCGTAGGTATCGACGATGATCTTGCGGCCGGTCAGGCCGGTGTCGCCTTGGGGTCCGCCGACGACAAAGCGACCGGTCGGGTTGATGAGAAATTCGGTCTTCGCGGTGAGCATCTCGGCCGGAAGCTGCTTCTTGATGACCTGGCAAATGAGGAAATCCCGAATTTCGGCGTTCGAAACGCTCGCGGCGTGTTGGGTGGAGATGACGACGTTGGTGATCTCGACCGGTTTGCCGTCTTCATAGCGCACGGAAACCTGGCTCTTGGCGTCGGGGCGCAGCCAATCGACAGCCTTCGCCTTGCGCAGCCGGGTGACTTCGCGGCCCAGCCGATGCGCGAACATGATCGGCGCGGGCATCAACTCGGGCGTTTCATTGCACGCATAACCGAACATCAACCCCTGGTCGCCCGCTCCTTGTTCAGCGTGGCCTTTGCCGTCGGCTTCCACTTCGTCCACGCCTTGGGCGATGTCCGGGCTCTGGGCGGTGATGATGTTCATGAGGAACACTTTGTCCGCATGGAAAACGTCGTCGTCATTCACGTAGCCGATCTCACGGATCGCGCCGCGCACGATCTCGTCGTAGTGAACTTTCGCCTGCGTGGTGATCTCTCCGCCGACCACGACGATGTTGCTCTTGGCGTAGGTCTCGCAAGCCACGCGGCTCTTGGGGTCCTGCGCAAGGCACGCGTCGAGGACCGCGTCGGAAATGGTGTCGCAAACTTTGTCCGGGTGGCCTTCGCCGACGGACTCGGAGGAGAAGATGAAGCTTCTAGGCATGGGGTATGAGGAAGTTGAATTGCCACGGGGATCGGCACATTGCGCCGGAGGCGAAATATCGACCAATCGTGATGCGTTGATTCATTGCTTAACTTTATCCCGGAGTCAATCCAAAAACAAGAGCGGGGCGGCCGGGCGCGCAGCGCTCCCCGGGAGCGCGCTCGTCAGCCCACAGGCGGCGCCGCCACCGTCAATCCGCGACCGTTTCCCGATACCTTGGTGTGGAGCGTTGGTGGGGAGTTGTTTTTTTCGCGCTGGCGGCCTGCGAGCCGGAACCCAAGGGGCCGGTGCAAGTCGTCCAACCGGAAGGGATGCGCTTTGAAACCGAGCCGGTGCGCCGCGAGGTGGAGCTATACAAAAACGCGCCCAGCGCAAAAGGGCGGCAGCGGATGGAGCGGGCGTTTGCGGCGTTGGACGAGCGGGTGAGGGGATTGGAAGCACTGGCGCAAACGCAAAGCGGAACGGAACGGACGGCGACCGAGCAGCAAATCGCCGATTTGAAGCACCGCCGCGATCTGCATTGGACGCGGGCACAAACCGCCCTCGCGGAGGTGGAGACGGTGCAGCGTGCGGAACCCGTGGCGGAGCAGGTGGTCAAGGCAGAGCGCCCACGCAATTCCCAAAACGTGAGGCGGGCGGAACGCGCCCGCACGTCGCAAGCTCGGCAAATAACCCGGTCGGAATCAAGAGGCGCACCGGTGAATTTCTTCCAGCGGCTGTTTCGGTGAACCAGCGCGCGCGTTGGGACGGACTTCAGGGCGAAATCCAATTCGCATTGACAGGATTTGGCGTTAGTTTTACAAAAACCAACTCGCTCTCATTCCAATTTTTTATGGTGGACTTGGTCATTATATATAATCACAAATACGAAGCCAATATCCCGAAATTAGATCATTATTATGAGGGAAAATTTAATAAAATATGGCATTTGATGCCCTTCTATAAAGGGAATGCCCCTCATGTGATCCCGGTTTACGACGGTTCATTTTTGTTTCAAGGTTTTATTGCGCAGGCGGCCGGCAGGTTGAAGCAGAGTGATGCGGATCATTTTCTGTTTATCGGGGATGATCTGTTGCTGGACCCCAAAATCAATCAAGACAATGTTTTCGAGGAACTGGGCTTCGAGAAGGACTGGGGTTTTATCAGCAGGCTGGACGACCTTTCCAAGGGGATTTACAGCCGTGGAGTCAACGAAGCCAGAACAGCGACGTTGCAACATCCGGGGCTTGAAATCGGCAGGGAGTTGCCGACCTACGATGAAGCTCTGAAACTGATCGGGCGGCATATCAAGCTGGAATCATTGATGCTTCGCAAGTATGTGCATCATCCCCTGAAAATGGTATTCCCATTTTGGTCGAACCTCGGAATCAACTGGGGCAGATTCAAGGCCAATATCTGGCATTTGCGCGAGCGCGCCAGGAATTGGCTCAACTTGAAGCCGATGGAATATCCGCTGGTGGGGGGATACGCTGATTTGTTCAGCGTGCCGCGGAAATCGTTTGAACAGTTCGCGCATTACTGCGGCGTATTTGCTTCGGCGCAGATTTTTGTCGAGCTCGCGTTGCCAACAGCGTTGGCCTTTTCCTGTGAACATATAGCCACCGAGGACACCAGTCCCCGGCGTGGGCTTAGTGTCTGGTTTCCGCCGGGAACATGGGAGGACTATGAGCGTAAATGCGAGCTCATTCATCAAATTGAGCGGCAACGTCAGAATAGCCTGGCTAATTTAACTGCAAAATGGCCCGGTGAATATTTCTATATGCATCCGATCAAACTCTCGGCCTGGAAAAACTAGCTATATTATTTATGAGTGACCTATTTAATGGCCGGATTCGGCGCATGGACAGCGTGGTGGTTACGACCATCGCGTCTCCCAATCCCGTGCTCCTGGCCATAGCAAGGCAGGCTTCGCAAAAAGCCATCCCTTTTTATGCAATGGGGGATCGCAAGAGCCCCGCCTCTTTTGTTTTGGACGGCTGCCATTTTTTTTCGCTCGAAAGCCAGAGAGCGCTTCCATTCGCGTATGCCGGACTGTGCCCCGAGGCCAGCTACACCCGTAAAAACATAGGCTACCTCCTGGCGATGTCCAAGGGAGCGCAATCCATTATTGAAACGGATGACGACAATTTTCCAGAGGAGGATTTTCTTTCCGAACGCTCTCCGGTCGTTTCGGGGCGGCAGCCGGAACAAAGCGGCTGGATTAATACCTACGCTTATTTTTCGGATCTGAAAATTTGGCCGCGCGGATTTCCGCTTGAGCGGGTGCAATCGGCTTGCGCCGCCAGCGTTCAAGAGCGCACGGGGATCTGCCCGATCCAGCAGGGGCTTGCGAATGAGAATCCCGACATTGATGCCATTTACCGGTTGGTGCTGCCTCTCCCGGTCTTTTTTGAAAAAAAGAGCCCCCTAATCCTGACGCAGGGGCAGTGGTGCCCGTTCAACAGCCAGAGCACGGTCTTTTTCAGCGAGGCATTCCCTTTGCTCTACCTGCCTGCCACGTGCAGTTTCCGGATGACGGACATCTGGCGCAGTTTTGTGGCTCAACGGATCCTTTGGACCTGTGGGTGGAATCTGTCGTTTCATTCGGCTTCGGTGCGCCAGGAACGGAACGAGCACAATTTGATGCGCGATTTTTCCGACGAAATTTCAGGTTATCTCAACAACGCTAAAATTGCGGAGAACCTTGAGAAATTGGAGATGAAGCCGGGACGCGAATCGATGCCGGAAAACCTCCGCATCTGCTATGAAGAGTTGCTGCGGATGGAGCTTGTGAAGCCGGAGGAATTACGGCTGCTCGATGCGTGGCTCGGCGATCTGAAGCGCCTCGGCATCTGAGGGCTGCGCCCGAAGCGCGTCTCTATTGCGCAATGTTGATGGCGTTGCGCAGGAGGGTGGTCCCGGTTTGGCGATCGTATTCGGAGAGGGCCTTGCGGTAGTCGGCTTCGGCACGGATGACGGCGGCGGCGGCTTCGGTCATCGCCT
Source organism: uncultured Spartobacteria bacterium (assembly GCA_903928175.1). Lineage (GTDB taxonomy): Bacteria > Verrucomicrobiota > Verrucomicrobiia > Chthoniobacterales > Chthoniobacteraceae > UBA695. Next base: position 9,448 of record CAIYQA010000082.1, read on the forward strand.
TTTGGAGCTGCAACACTTCAAAGGTGGTTGCGCTCCCGGCTTCGTGCCGTTTTTGCCCTGCGGAAAGGCTCTCTTTGGCCAGTTCGAGAGCTTCGTTGGTGGAGTCGATGCGCTGGTGGGCAGTGGCGACTTCTCCCGCCGCGTTGGCGACATCGACAATGATGGTTTGCTCGAGTTGTTTGAGTGTCACCAATGCCTGGGCGTCGAGCAGGCGCGCCGCTTTGAGCCGGCCTTTGGCGCCGCGGTTTCCCAGGGGAATGCTCACCAGGGCGCCGACGGACCAGCTTTGGGGATTGCGCGTGCTGCTGTCGAAAAAGCGGAGGCTGTCGGCAATGTCGCTGGAATCCAGACCGAGCAGGTTGAGGCTCCCCACGAGGTCGAGCCGGGGCAGCGTGCCGTTGTGGGCGGTGACGACATTGATGTGGCGGGTTTGCAGGGCGATGAGCGCCTCCTGATAATCGGGGCGCTCAACAAGCGCCTCGCGAAGCCCGTTTTCCAATTCGACCTGGTCCACGGCAGCGGTCGGGGGCGGTTCGATGGTGACGTGGGTTTGGAGCAGCGTCCGGGTATCTGAGGTGATGAGTTGCTTGAGCAGGCGCTCGTTGGTTTCGATATTGTTTTTCGCCAGGAGAACGGCTTCCTCGCGCGAAGCGGCTTCGGCCTGGGCGGTGATCACATCGAGCTCGATTTTAACGCCGATCTCGGCGCGCGCTTTTTCCTCCTTGCACAGTTCGATTGCCAGGTCGCGCGAATGGGTGGCGGCATCATAATTGCGGAGCGCCGAATAGAGTTCGTTGTAAACGAAGACCGTTTCGGTGACGACATTGATGATGCCCTGCTTGAACTCCCATTCGCTGATCTGGCGGTTGTTGCGGGCGATGCGCAGGGAGGCCAGGTTCACGTCGGAGCCGAATCCGCGCAATAGGGGTTGCGTGAGGGAAAACTGCGCCCCGGTGGAATACTGACGGTAACGGGTCGCGGTGTTGGCGAGCCCGATATTGTAATCGGTGCCGTAAAGCGTCGTCCCGCCAATGCCGATTCCGAAATCGCCGGTCTGGGTCTCGCCGCTGTTCGAGTTGAGGGAATAGTGGGTGGCGTTGAGGTTCAGCGAAGGGTCGAAGACACCCAGTTCCGAGGTGATGCGGGCAGCGGCGATGTCCGGATTAAAATCGGCCACTTTGATGGCGAGATTGTTTTCGATGGCGAGTTGGATCGCCTTGCGCAACGTCAGGTGAATGGTCGGCGCGTCGCTGGCGGATGCGTCTGCTCCCCAAACACTCGCGGCGGGCAGGGATGCAGCTAAAAAAAGGCAGAAAAGGAGGCGGGGAAAGAACATGCGCCACACCTCGTAAGGCAAAGGGGCGATGGAATCAAGCATGCTGCTTCGTTGACAGAGGCGGGGAGGCCGCGTAATTTTTCGCTTTCATCCCTTATGCCCGTTGTTTCGCCCAAGCCAGGACCGTATGTTTGCCGGAATTTTTTACTGGCTATCACTGTGCTGGGCATTATCGCCGCAGGGGAGATCGGCGTGCTGGCATGGCGCGGTTTTTCGCAAAAATCAAAGGTTGTGCTTGCGGGAGCTCCTGCGCCCACGCCAGCCCCAACTCCTGCCGCCCCGCCCGCGCCTGTTCCTGAAACCCCCACTGTCGGCACCGTGGAACAGCAGTTGGTGGCCGCTGCGGTGGAGAAGTCGCTCGTGGCCGTGCTGCCCAAACCCACGCCGGTTCCCACTGCGACTCCAGCGCTCGCGCGCCCGGTGACGCCGGAATCGCAGGTCACCGGGTTGATCGAACTTGCGCGCACGTTGCGGGACCGGGGGGACACCGGGACGGCAATAACCCGGCTGCGCCAGGCGCAGACCATTTTTGGAAATTACGCGCCCGTGGTTTCCGAGATGGCTCTGACCTATGAGAAAATGGGGCTCACAGGCAAGGCCATCGAGCAGTGGCGCAGGATTTATGAAATGGGGGATCGGGCGGGAATTTATTACGCCGCGGCGGAGGCGAAGCTGCGCGCGCTGCAATTGCCGGACCCTTCGCCGGAGGAGACTGCGGCGCGGCCTGCGGAAGGGGCATTGACGTCCGAAGCGGCATCCGGCCCGGCTCTTTCGCTCGGGAATGTGGGGACGACCGACGACACCGGCAACACCCAACCGACGCGCCGCCTGAAGCTGCGCGTGCCCATTCTTGCCCGCCCGGGCAGCCGGGTGCAGCCGCGCGATGTGGTGATCCAGGTCTTTTTTTACGAGCAACTCAAGGACGGTTCGCTGGTGGAAACAAATGCCAATGTCACCTCTTCATGGGCTCGGCGAATGAATCCCCAAGCGGAGGTGCAGCCGGTGGACTGGTCCACCCCCGCCCCCGAAGTGCTCGAAGTGGATTACGCTCAGCCGGAATTCGACCCCAAAGATCCTCGGACACGCGAACGACGGAATTATTTTGGATACAGCGTGAGACTCTATTATAAGGGGATGTTGAACGCGAAGTTTGCCGACCCCGTGCGGCTGCTCAATCAATTCATCCCTCCCGCCGCTCTTCCCTCCACCGATTTACCCCAATGAAAATCCTCATAGTTGACGACGATTCCGCAATGCTCCATGCGCTGTTGGAGCTTTTGAGAGACAATCCCGATTACACAATCGCCGTGGCCACGAACGGGGCGCTTGCCCTGCAACATGCGGCATCGATGAACGGGGTCGATCTTTTGATTACGGATGTGGTGATGGACCCGATGGACGGGTTCACGCTACGGCACAAACTTCTGGAAAGCTATCCGGAGATGAACACCCTCTTCATTTCGGGGTATGACCTGAGTGATTACGAGGCGTACACAGCCGGATGTTACGTTTTCGCCAAACCCTTTGAGGGGGAGCGTTTATTACAAGCCGTGGCCAGGATCTGCTCGCTGTTGCCCGCCCAGAAACCTGCGCCGATTGCGACGCCGATTGCGACGCCGGTTGCGACGCCGGTTGCGACGCCGGTTGCGACGCCGGTTGCAACGCCGATTGCGACGCCGATTGCGACGCCGATTGCGACGCCGATTGCGACGCCGATTGCGACGCCGATTGCGACGCCGATTGCGACGCCGATTGCGACGCCGGTTGCAACGCC